>ASPF01000001.1 GCA_000405685.1 Candidatus Geocrenenecus sp. JGI 0000106-J15
GCTGGTGCTGGGATAGCCTCGCCTGAAGATGGAGCACAAGTAATAAGCCTTGGTGCNGAGGGACTAGGTGCCTCAAGAATCATTTACGAAGCGAAAGATAGACTTATGTTTATAAAACAAACAGCTTTAGCAATGATGAATGAATGGAGAAGAGTAAGAAGATAGATAGAATCAATAATTTTAGGCGTAAGGTGAATTAGTTTAATACTTTGTTGAGATGCATTATCTACGATCTAATCTCTCTAATAACTATGTCTATTCTTACTTCAAGTAAAAACTATTAAGTATTCTTTTTATGCGCAGTTATGTTTTTACCTTGCTATTTCATGTTTCTATAGTTAGCGATGCTCTTCATCATATATACTACGGGTAGATGTAATCTAGGTTGTAGCTACTGTGGTGGAAGCTTCGACCCCGAGATTGTTCCATGGAGTGTAGAGTATCCATTAAATGATCTAGAAGGCTTAATTAGAGATGAAGATATAGTAGCTTTCTATGGTGGGGAGCCTTTACTAAACCAAGAATTTATCAAGAATTTTATGGATATGTTTACAGTTAGTAGATATGTTATTCAGACTAACGGTCTCCTTCTACATAGACTAGAAAAGAATATAATTCGGAGACTTGATACAATACTCGTTTCAATAGATGGTGATAGTAGTTTAACGGATAGATTTAGAGGAAGTGGGGTATACGGGAGAGTTTTAGAGAATGTTAAGAAGATAAGAGAAGATGGTTATAGTGGAGATATTGTTGCTAGAATGACTATAACGGAAGACAGCTGCGTATATAGAGATGTTAAACATCTCTTATCTACAGGTTTATTCAATCATATCCATTGGCAGATCAACTTTATCTGGGCAGATCTTTGGAGAAGCCTATGGAGATGGATAGAAGAAGATTACAAACCTAGTTTATCAAGGCTCTTTAATGAATGGATAAGCCGGTTAGAAGATGGAATAGTAGAAGGTATTGCACCATTTCAAGGAGTATTAAAGAGAATAATCTATGATGGACCAGCTCCCCCATGTGGTTCAGGGTCAGAATCATTTACAATACTTACAGATGGTAGAGTTATCTCATGCCCTATAGCAGTTTCTGAGAAATGGTCTCAAATAGGATCTATCAAGGAAGTCTCTAGAGAATATCTGGAGAGTTTAAGACCGTGTATATCTGAGCCATGCATTACATGTAGCTACTTTAAGATATGTGGTTCTCGATGTCTCTATACTCATATTGAGAGATTATGGGGAGAGGAAGGAATGAAAGCAATATGTGAATGCTCTAAACATCTAATAGACTTAGTTAAAAGAAATATTAAACATATAAAAGAGATAGCTTCGAGTGGAAACCTTACATTAAGGGAGATCAGTTATCCAGAATACAACAATACTGTTGAGATTATTCCTTAGCAAGCTACAACGTTAAAACATACAGGATACTATGCTTTATTATTCAATGAGTCTTGAAAGCTTTCTAACAAATTCTCGGAGATCTATGCTAGGTATTGTTAGTTGATGAGTAGATGAGTTCCTAGCGAATATCGTAATCACTATATTGTTTTCTACTTTATCTATTTGATAAATTGACCCACTTGATGCTTTAAACTTTATAGAATAGTCTGGACTAGCCTCAATAATCTTAGAGATCTTCTCCCTAAATTCTGTTAAGACTTCATCTAGTTCTGACTCATATGATCTTTCAACGATCTCATTCAGAGTTTTAGGAAGCTCCTTCTTTATCTTTTCTATAATTTCTTCTGGTAGTGAAGCTAGTTCATCAATAATCTTTTCTCTTACAGGCTTAGGCATAGATCCAAGTGCTTTCTTAACATCTCTATTTAAGAGATTTCTAAGTTTACTATTCATGGTTACTTGATATATTTTTGCTTCTCTAATCCAATCATATATTGTATCTTTTGAGAAACCAAGAGCTTTAGCTGCTTCTTCCACATTTTTCCATATACCCTCATTAATACATCTCATAATGAATTTCCCTTTTTCTGCAGGAGTCAGCTCTTCACGGTTTGTATGTACTATTGCAGCTATCTCTATAGCCTCTTTACGATTACAATTGTAGATGATACATGGAGCTTCATTTATGTTAAGTATCTTTAATGCTTCTAATCTTGTCCCGCCATCAAATACTTCATATTCTCCATCTTCTGTTTTTCTTACTAGAAGTGGCTTTATCAATTTCTTTGAGTTATAAGTTTCGATAATACCCTGGATGACCTCGGGGCTTCTAGCTTCTCTAGGATTATAATCTGCAATCTTTAGCAAACTTATCGGGATCCACTTTATCTCCATTTCTTCAACCTCTTAATTTTTAAGAGGGGTTTATCATAATCTTCAACTTTTACTTCTATCTCACCTTCAGCGTCTAAGAAGTGGCTTACATTAAATTTCTTTAAAGCAAGTGTGAAGACATCTTTAAGTCTCTCTCCATGTCTTCCTAATACATCTCTAAGCTCACCTTTACCGACTACTGCCTCATTCCATTCTCCAAGCTTACTATCTAGATTTTCCTTTAATATTGTTGCAATCTTTGTAACCTGCTTGACTGCTGCATTCTTACTTTTTAACTTCGGCATTTCTCTTCTCCTTCAAGTATCTTCTAATAGCTAAACGGACAATTTGAGAAATAGCTCTTTCTTCTTCTCTAGCAATCTTCTCTAATTCGATGTATAGTTCTATAGGTAATAGCACTCCAACAAATTTTACCTTTTTATTCTTACTTGATAAAAGATCATTTAAAGATTTTTTATTAATATCTTCCTCATATTGTTTTAAGATCATTTTATCCGTCATGTTTTTTCGCACCAGATATTTCACGAAGAATATATAAATATTAATTAACCAGTATTCGACATATATAATCGGTTAGGATGGGGCGGAGAATCATAGGTAGGGTCGAGAGATGGACTATTAGTTTGAAGCCTGAGATAGATCAGATGCTAGAACGGGTAGCTAGGGAGAGAGGATTAAATAAGACAGACCTTGTAGAATCTATCATATTAGAATGGGCTTATAATCATGGGTACAATAAGATAATACATTTCAACTTTAGGAATAGCTCAATAACTGTCTGGGATTATTTATTGAATGAAACGGTGGATTTACATTATGATTCTGTTAAGAAAACCATCATATGTAGTAGATGTAAAACAACATACTGCGGACATATTAATGCAGCTATAAAGATACCTGAAGTAAGACAGAGGTTGAAGAAAGGTCAGATAATAGTAGAAGATCTCTAGACATTAGTGTTAGGTTTCTATGAGATTTCTAAGTATCTCTGTTAAGTCTTTCTCGTTCTTAATCTCGTTCTTCACTTTAACAATAACCTGTAATGTCTCCTTGATCTCTCTGATTAGTTTTCTCCTTTCACTAATAGATGCAATATAGTCCCGAGGGGTGGGCTTGGTCTTCAAAACATCTATTGATTGCTCATCAAACTTCTCAAGCTTACTGAATAAAATATTCAGTCTATCAATCAACTTCAATAACTCTTCTTGTAGATCTAGGTATCTTACAAAGTGTTTTCTATAAAATCTATGTGAGAGAGAACCTCTGTCTTCTACTTTTACTATTTGGTGATTAAAGTGTTTAACTACATCATCTAACTTGAAGTTGTATTCTTCAGCTACTTCTCTAAAGGATTGTATAAAATCTATCTTCTTATCTATCTCCAGTCTTTCAGGATGCAAGCATACTGGACAGCCTCTAGAAAAAGCTGTTGCTTCACCTCTAAGATTTTTTATAATATATGTTTCCAGTTTGAATATTTTTACAAATTTAAGAATTAATTTCTTAATTATTCTCAATGTATTCATCAATTGTTGAGTCTATGCTCATAGTTTTTGGTCTGACAATTGGACTACTCTCTATATTAAATTTAGTTGATAAGAATCTAGCTAGAGATATCTTAACTATCCTCTCTATACTGCTTCCATTGATTTACTCATATAGAAGGCGGAGAGAACTTGGGAGGTTTAAAGGTCTCTTCAATAAGAGAAGTGACTAGTATGAGACTAGAAACAATATTAGAAGCATTATAGATGTAATCATTGATAGTATTTTCTTCTTGTAGAATCCTTCTATGAATACTATGAAGAAGATTATGAAATTGATTATATTTTCAATGGTTATCAACAAATAAGATATTGGGCGAAATACTGAGTTGATTATGATTGATGTAATAACTATTATCGATTGAGTCAGTAGGAGGGAAAGTAGAATTCTATCTTCTTCCCAATTTTTACTCTTCAGTCTTCTCTCCCTAAATCTAATCAAGAAAAATACTGTAAGGATTATCAGTGATGCTACTCCCAGTACTAGAGTTGCCAAATTCTGGCTCATCAATAATCAATAATTTCTAGATAGTTAATAATTTCATATGATTAAGTTAGAGGATGAAGCTCGGGGAGAACTAATCTATTTTCTCCTGTAAACTCTTCTCAGGTAATGATTGTCTAGATTCTTCTATGAGCTGTGTAACTGTCTCCTGTATGTTGGTTTCAAGTAGAATGTTTTTATCTATTGGGTAGATAAATGGGAGAGGTATATCTGCAAGTGGATGGTTTATTTCTCTTAAACCTAGAGCCTTTCTAGCTTCATTAATTGTTTCTATCCCAGCTTGGATTCTAATAGCATGTATTCTTGTTTCTTGCTCAGGGTTAGTCCATTCTAATAGCTTGAATCTTGCATTAACTTTCAACCTCTTCCTTAAAGCTTCTGTTACTGCAGCGGATATAACTTGCTGAATGCTCTTAACCTTCATAGTGAAAACATTTATCTGATTTCTAGAAGTCTCGAGAGTTGCAGCTTTAGTGACTCCAAGCATTATCTCTGGTACACCTGTTACTGTAACTATCTTCTGCCGATATTCATTTAAGATATCTAGGATTTGTAGTTCATGGAAAGGGTGTCCTAGGTCTTGTATGCTTATGTCTCCCTTAAGGATGAAGCTTGATCCAGGTTTAGACTGTTCAGCTATTTTAACTAGCCTCTCAAAATCTGATTCTGTTCCACTCTTCATTATGAAGACTTTACTTAGGACGCCTTTTCTCATAAATGCATCTCTAACTAATAGTTCTGCATGCATCTGTCCTTCTAGGACTCTTCTCAGGGAAGAGATTATAGGAGACCCGTAAGCTCTCGTACCTAGTGGGTGGAGCACGACGTGTACTATTTCATCGGGTTTGAATAAGATCTCCCTCCCATGTATCTTCTGGAAGTATTCTTTTATTCTTCCATATTCATCTCGGATTACTTCTACAGTGTATGTATCTAGTATCTTAAAAATAGGGCTAGCGTAGACTTCAATATATGATTCACCGAAGATTATTGAAGAGATTGCTAGGTTTCTTAAAAACATTATGAAGTCGTTCTCATTCTTGGTAATCCATTCTTCAATCTTTTCTACTTCGTATTCTTCTCCAATGATGATCCATCCATTAACTAATGATGCATTAACTAATACTTCTATGGCAGCTCTAAGATCGGGATTTCCTTCAACGAGTTCAAGGAGCTGTCTCTGGTCGAGAGGTTTAGGCTCACCCTATCTCCAACCATGAATAGTCTCGGCAAGACCTTTTTCCTCCTTCCTAGATTTAAAAAAGCCTATGAGAAACTTCATAAACAATTCTTAGTATCTAAAACTATAATCTTTGAGAGAATTTTTATGAGAAGATTCGATAAGTAGTAATAAATAGTTAGAATTAGTACATATTTGATGATTTCACCATCTCCAAATCTCTTTTATTCTGGCTTGTTGCGGTGGATTTGACGCTGCATATACTGCTAGAGCTAAAGCTATTACGTAATCGTCGTGCCATCCTGGCGGGGCCTCATATCTAGTTCTTCCAGTCTTATCCTGTATCTTCTTGAATTGTTGTAGTTGTCTTATTAGTTCTTCACAGTCTATCGGTATTTTAATCCTCCTAGATCTTATATAATTGTAGAGGTTAAGGATTATTGCTTCTTTTAGATTCTGTGTTATCGTTAATCCTTCAACATTTACATGCTTTTCTACTAGAAAATCGTATATGGGTATACCTATCCCAGTCTTATCTATTAAAACTCTTACTGGAGATAAGGTATCTATTAGCTTAGCTATGTATTCTCTTTGATATACCATGTCTACATCTACGAATTCTTTAACAAAGACAATTTTTAGATAGTCTTCTCCAGCTTTTTCAAGAACTATTATTATTGTGGAGTCTCTATATCTTCCTAAATCTATTCCAGCATATAGAGGGTTTGAAGTCTTGATCTCTGTAAATTCAGTATATTGATAATCTTCTAAACATGAAAGTATCATCTCTACAGGAAATAAGCAGTTCAATTCTTCAAGGAACTCCATCTCCATTTCCTGCATCCAGGCTATATGTGAGAGAGTGTTTCTTAATCCTTCAAGGTCTTCATTTGTAATATGTGGTGAATCTCTATAATGTATCCTGTGTTTTGAATATATACTGCTAACCCATGCTTCATAAAACCATCCTCTCCTACCTTTTGGAGTTGATATTAACGATAATCTACCTGACTTTCCAGCTATGATTGGAATTACAGCTGCTTTTATTTCTAGATCGTTCCTAAACATTGCTGCTTCATCTATGTATATCTGGTCTGCTCTATATCCCCGTATTGTGTCTGGGTTGTTCGGTAGACAGATGATCCTACTACCATTCTTGAGTGTTATCTCGGTTCTCGATTCAGAATTAACAATGTTGAGAGAACATGTTTGTTCTCCTAGCTTTAATCTCTTGTCCTTTAGTATTGATAATTGTTCTCTAATTTTCCTGAATAGCTCCATGCTTTGTCTTAGCGAGTAGCTAAGAAGTATCGTTGTATAAAGAGGGTTTAAGAGGCTCCATACTATTGACTCTAAAGCTATAGCGAAGCTTCCACCTACAGCTCTAGACTTTAACATCACTCTAAACCTACTTTTATCATCAAGCCATCTTCTCTGCCAGTCGTATAGTCTTATCTTCGTCTCACCGATGTCTAGAAGTAGTTGAGCTAGATCGCTTACCTTCATATTCTTTAATCATTTCATTTAAGATTTCCTCAGATAAACGTTTAAGACGTATGATATCGTTTAATGTTCTCGCCCTACCTTCAATTACAATGTCTTCTCCAATCTTCTTAACTGTAAGGTTGACTCCGAACAAGAGTTCACTGGTAGATAGTTGCTTATCTCCTTTACGGCTATGGAATATCCAGCTCACATGAGTAGCTATTAAAGTATAGATTAAAAACTTCAAAAAACCATTTTAAATCGCAAGAAGTAATTCAGAATGTTTGTCAGCAACCTATACTTATATTCTATCTAGGTTTGATAATATTTGTAACTGGTGGATAATTAAATGAGCGGTGCTGTCTTTAATCCGATAGGTGTTGTTAGAGTTAATCTTGATGATGAGTATGTTAAACAGTCTCATGAAGGTGTTGAAGGATGCCTAGAGATATTCGAAGAATATATGGAGGGGTTGGAGGGCATAGATGGTTTTACCCATTTAATAGTTATAGCTTATCTACATAAGGTGAATAGTGAACAGAGGAAGACTCTTAAAGTTAAACATAAGAGATTACTGGGACTCGGTATCGACCTAGGGGACTTACCAGAGGTTGGAGTATTCTGTACGGATTCACCTCATCGACCTAATCCAATAGCTTTAACAATAGTTGAAGTTGTAAAAAGAGAGAAGAACATATTGTATGTAAAGAACCTAGACTTGTTTAATGGAACTCCTATTCTAGATATTAAGCCTTATACATTAGAGAGGGTGATCATTGACATAGGCTTCCCAGAATGGTATGTCAATCTAAGAAAGAAAGTTGAAGAAAAGATTGGAAGAAAAATATCAGAATTATGAAATAGAAGCTTAATATCTGCTGGTATGATATCCTTAATATCTTATCTTCTATCTTTACTGTACTAAGCTTCTCTTAAAGTATTTTACTGATATAAGTAATAGCATGGAAGATGTTATGATTAATGTTATATAGTATGTAGCAATCCTCCACTTGATGACTGAGCTCCATGAATCAATTTCTAAAACTCTCTCCATATATAGGTAGACTCCTGCCTCTGTTAATCCAGCTCCTCCAACTGTTATTGGTAAAACTCCAAAGGTTTCTCCTGAGCGGAAAGCATATAGTGTATTTAAGAAGTTATTGTATCCATATTCTGCTAGTATTTCGTGGAGTATTATTGCAGGCGTTACAGTCACTATTACGGTGAGTACTATTAATAATGTTAGATATAAAATGTATCTTGTAGAGAGGATTGAGCTAATTATTCTTGAATATTCCTTGGCTGTGTCCTTCAACATAGACGCTATGAGATGAGAAGAGTGGATTTTCCTAGCTATAGGAATTCTTATCTTTACGAAGAACTGAACCTTCTTCTCTTTGGAAAAAGATATGATAGCTACTATCAATGTCATCTGAAATAATGATATTAGTAGGATAGTTATAGCAAGCACTCTTTCTCCAATTATTAGAGCATATATCCCAGATGCAAAAGAGAGAATGGCGCCTATAACAGTATCTAGTATGAGCTCGATGAAAGTTATCGAGAAAGAAACTGCAGGGGATAAACCTTTCTCTATAAGCATAAACGCTCTAGCTGCTTCATCTGCAAGGAAAGGTAGTGTTGTGAGAGCGAAGAACTCACTTGAACTTCTTATGAGTATTGATTGAGAAAATTTGAAATCTGTATTGCTGAAAAGTTTTAACAGAATGTAAAATCTAGTAGCTTGAGATATTAGGCGGGTCAGCGTTATAGTTAGGGAAAGTAGTAGAAGCTGAATGGAGAAGGCGGTTATTTCTTGTAGAGGTATATTAGATATGTATATTATGACCAATGAGATGGAGACTGCCGATATTATTCCTAATATTGATTTCTTAAAATAGCTAAGCTTCATAACCTTTCACATACTATACATATAGATTGCTGGACAGCTTGAAGTATCCTTTTAATTATACGTCTAAGAGGCCACGTAATATGGAGATGAAGTGGTATAGTATCAGTTATTTTGAATCCATTTCTAAGTAGTATCTTCTTAATAGTGTACCATGTAAAATGATGGATATGAGTTGGGTCGGCAAAACTATCATAAAATCCGAATCCAAGTGTATTAGGTGAAAGAATCAACATTTTACCTCCCTCTTTTAGGATCCTTCTACATTCTTGAAGAACTCTATCGATATTTTCTATATGTTCGAGGACATCGAACGCGAATACCCCATTAAAACACTTACTCCTTAAAGGAAGATACATTGCTGAAGCGATTATATCAGGCTTGTTTACAATATCTATTCCCACGTAGACTTGAGAGTTGCAAAAACTTTTATAATGTTTTGGGCCACATCCGATTTCTAGAACGTTCTCTAAGCCTATAGTGAAGCGAGCTGTGAGATCTGCTTTGTATTCTCGGAAGATATTCCAATATCTTACAATTGTTTATCCCTCCATGCAATATTTGATGATAGTTCGTATCAAGGATTTATACTTTTAGATAATGATAAAATGTCCTAGCTATCAATGCATTTAGAGAAATTACATCTAATCTATAACTTGCATATTTTATGTTTATCTGGAATTCTTTCCAAGTAACTCTTCTATTCTCGTTATTTTCCATGCAAGTATGGCTACTAGAGCTTTTAGATCATATCCATTTCTATGGCGGATAAGTTCTGGAAGTTCTTCAGCTATAAATCCTATTTCTTCTCTCTGATCACCGATTTTCCTTTTGTACTTCTTAGGTTTCGGTATTATTATCTTTTCTAGTTCTGCCTCATCTATTTTTTGTACATCAATTTTATCACTATTAACCTTTATCGGAGTAAACTGTAGATACCTTCTAAGATCTCCAATACTACAATAACTCATCGAGACATAATATCATATAGATGTCTAATTTCTCTGAGAATCTTGATTAACCGGGTCTGGGTGGTCTTTGAATAAAGGATTCTTCCAGATATAGTATGTTGTAGGTATAGGTGTTTTCTTTAATGCGTCGGCCATAGCCTCTACGTCGCCCCGGGTTATCTTCTTAACCAGTTTAACATCTTTCTTAAACTTTGGATTATACATTCTCAAGATAATCTTCTGTAGTTTCTTTAGATCTTGTTTCTTCATAGTCTTTAAGATTCTTAGATTATATTTTCTAGATTGTATCATATCTAAGTTGAACCCCATCTTCTCTAGGGTCATATAGATATGTTCAAGTATTCTAGAAGGTTCTACCTTAACTTCTATCATTCCCGCATGTTTAAGGAATGGATTATATCTAGGCATAACTGCAACACATTCAACGTATGGAACATTTAGTAGAGACATGGTCTTCCTGACTATTCTAACAGCAAGCCCTATCCCTCTATACTTAGGGTGAACGATAATTCTTGCAAGTCTCCTAAAACATCTATTAATATAATCGAGATAATCTCTTCTAGATCTTTCATGTATTTCCTTTAGATGTGGTAGTGTGTTAAACCTTGCCTTCAAGTAAATATGTGGATAAACATAAACGACTACTCCAATTGTTTTATCTCCTATCCTAGCATGATAGATTGTAGACCGCCATCCTTTAAATTCTCCCTTATAATGCCAGAACTCTAAGCTTCTAAGATCTTCTATACTTCCTTCCTCGATTACAAAGTCTTTAAGTACCGAGCATTCTTTAGGCTCATGCTTAAAGTATTCCACCTTAACCTCTGGACCGAGACCTTTCCTTATTAAGATGTTTGGGTTCACATCTTCTATTAGGTCTTCATGGGTTGTTGCTACAATTAATGTTACTCCTTTCTTACGGCATATCTTCTGTATAAGATATGCTACTATCTTAGCTGTCTCACGGTCAAGTGTTGCACAAAACTCATCAAAGATAAGCGTTTTCACATTTCTGCTTAATGCTTTTGCAAGCTTATACCTATACTTCTGACCATCACTAAGCTCTCTGAATCTTCTTAGAAAAATGAATGCATCATTCAATCCAGTATAATTAAGTATCTCTAAAGCTTCTTGAAATGTTCTACCTATTCCATGAATTACTAATTGGTTTTTCCTTATCCTGATATTATTATCTGTTATGATTGGTTGGAACTCTTTATGCCTACACATTTCATCTACAAGCATGTATAGAAGTGTTGTCTTCCCTCCCCCGCTCTCCCCCGTAACATAAACTATGTCTCCCGGCTTGATCTCAACCTCGAAGTCCTTGAATATCGAAAAGACTTTTTCTTCATCTATTCCTAGACCAAATGCTTTAGCAACCTCCACAGTCCTTCTTGTTACTGGAGCTAGAACTCTAAACTCTTTACTAAGCTTGAAGAATTTCTGAAACCTATACTTTCCTCTAGGTCTATATCTAACTCTAAGCTTCATATTCGAAAGATGTAAAAGAAAAAATATGGATGTGAGAATTGAATAATCGTTCTAGATGTTACTGACTTAGCGTATTTTTGATTATGTAGACTGCGTCAGGTCTAAGTATTCTCCATGCAAACCTTTCAGATGCCACGATTATCGTTAATCCTTTCTTTATATCTCGATCTCTTTCAATAACGATCCTTCTCCTATCCCCACCTACAGCCGATAGGCTTGGGTTACATATTATTACATCACTAACTTGGACTGGATCATTTATTGAATAATCCCTCCTAGGCATATAGCTTGTCTCAACAATCTTTACACCATATATTGTTGGTAATTCTCCAGACGAGATTAACTGAGATGAAAGTGTATCTAAGCCTTTATCTGAGAGGTCTTTTCTAAGATAGGAAGCTGCAAATGGATTTAATAAGCAGACTAAGCTATCAGCATATCCCTGTTCTTCGAAATATGATAAAGCATTACTAATATCATCAATCGTTAGAGATCTCTTCTCTAAGTCTACTATATTAGCCCCCTCTGAAGATGTTAATCTTGTTAATCCTGTGAATAGATTGTAGGCATCCGATCCTGAACCATCACCTGTTAAAGCATTTCTCTCTTCACATTCTGCAAACTTCTTGCCTAGATGGATAACGCTTCTAGCAATTACATCTATCTTTGCTTCCTCGGATGCTACATCCGTTATGGATGTCCAGGCTCGTATCTCTTTAGCTATAAGCTCTACAGGTGTGCCGAACAGTATCTTACTTTCTTCCACCTCCGACCCTTCAGATGCTGGCGAATATACTTCTACAGTGCCTGATTCTACATACCATTTTACTATATCTGAATCCATGGTTATCCAATGGAACAGCTGTCTAACATGCGTCTTCTTCCAAATATATTCAATTATGTCTCTAGCAATTACTTCTGGAACCTCTGGAAACCCTGTATCCCCACTAGTCAACGCTTTATAAAACTCCAAGTATGCTTCAGAGCTCTTAACAATATCTATCTTAGTCATGCATCCTACAACCTCTGGAAAACTATTTAATCTGAGAACTCTCCATAGATCTCTCTATAGAGTTTAACTAACATAGATGTCTTCTCTATTCTATGGCTTATACTGTTTTTAGAGACTAATTCATCATTCAACGCTATACCTTTCTCTAGATTCTCAGAATCTATCTGGATACTCTTAGATAAGACATAATTCTCCAGCTTCTCCAATCTCTCCTTCAACTCTTCAACTACTTTGACATCAATTATTCCAGGATAACATGTTTCTAGAGATTTCTCAGACCTTTTCCATGGAATAATATAATCTCTCGGTAGAAAGCCTTCTCTAATCATGCGTTCAACAATTTTTTCTAATGCTTTCTTAACTTCAGGTGGAGGTTGAACACCTCTAGCCCCACTTGCATACTTGATGGCCGTCATAATTCCACTTGTTACTAATACTGGTCTACCATCAACTATGTCACCTACAGGCCATGAATAATCACTTCTATTCTTCCCATCACTTTCAACCATAAGGAATAGCTTAGAAGCTTTCTCTCTATCGATTTCTTTATCATCATTCTCGGCCCAGTCTAAGATTCTCTTAGCTGCTTCTCCACCATCCCACTCACTTCTCTCAACAATATCTAAGCTATAATCTACTTTCTCAAGCAGAGTAGATTCAATCATGCTTTCTCCATGACTGGTAGTAGTTATTTCTTTGAGAAAGCCATCTGAGACAATATAGGATTTACCAAGTATCTTTATTATTTTAGCTGAAGGGTTTACACCTCTAGGTGTAAGGCTTACTTCACGTATCTCTGCATCTTCGATAATGTTGATGTCTCCATCTCGTTTAACCTGCCTCACTACACCGCCTATGCTTAGAGCTTTCAATATTCCTTTCTTAATATAATCCCAGATCTTGCTGAATGTACGATATATTCCAGCTTTAATCTTTAATATATTGTCTTCCACCCATGCATCAATTATTCTACCAACTGGTCTAGCACCAATATTGCTTTCTCTACCATGTAGTAATAGTATAGGCTTTCCCTTAAGATTATCCACATTCTTAACTAAGACACTTGGAAGTATCTTATCACCTTCAAGGTCTACATCAGGTGTTGAGGCTACACCTTCAAAGAATCCAATAAACTCATCTTCTTCGATAATTTCTTTGGTTATTAAACGTTCTATGGGTAATATTGTCTGGAAAGTTTTCCCCAGCATGTCTACAACCACATGGAGACTAGTATTATCTTCTTGAGAGTCTGACAATCTTTATAGTTGTATTTCTTAGTATCGCTGTTATCTTCCTCGTAGTTGTAATAAGGCCTAGCTGGGATATGAGAGATACCGCAGAATCTAATGATATATCTAGGAATCCTATTAAGAATCCTATAGCTAACCCATGGATAAGAGTTTTAGAGAACTCTCTCCAATTAAAGTACAGCTTCTCCCCAAGGAGTTTACTCCAGAGGATTAAGCTAACTATGCTTATAGCTTCTTCAAGTTTTTCTAATCCTCTTCTTTCAGTAAGAATCTTCTCAACAACTATCCTGGGATCTAGTTCAACAATATCTTTCCCTGAAGCATTCTTAAGATATCCGAGGATAGAGTAAAGAACACCTGCTACAATGCCAACAACCACTTGAATGTAATCCATCATAGAATAGCCTTAATCAATTATTTAATCATTTGAGAAACATTGATCATGATTGTTTAAACTAGTTAAATTATTCTTAGAATCTTACAGATTAACTAATGTTTATATATCTTAAAAAACTTTTTAGATGGCAATATCAGAAGAACCCTATTTAGAATATTGTTTTAGAAATCGGTTTTAACACCCTTTCTGGAAACGCTTATATCCAACATGCAACTTCATAGATACAAATTGTGTGGTGTTATGAATGGGAATTAATTTTAAAGTCCTGTTTTTCTTGATGTTGTTTCTCGGTTTCCTAGCTACGGGCATGGCTCAGCAACTAATAACAACTACAACTACTACGGTCGTAACTATGCCTGGAACCACCTATGTTACAACAATTATAGGTGGAGAAAATACAATAACAATGATCATACCAAAGTATACAATGATAGTTGTAGAAAAACGTCCAGACAAAGTATGTTCAATGGTTTTGAAACCTATAAAAGCTGAGGGGCCCATCACTATCCCTGGCACTACCATTACTATCCCTGGAACAACCATGCAGACTGTATTTACTGAGCCTACAATCAAGTATTCTACAGCTTATGAAGAAGATGGAATAACAACTACTACAGAATTTACATACATAGATTTTATTACTACGGTAAATGGACAAACATTCTCTATGCCAGTACCTCTATATGCAGAGATCATAGAAAGATGCCAGACAATACAAATCATAGAAGAAGTAACGATTATCCTAGCGAGTGTACCTGCTACATTCTACTATGTATACCCAGAGATGACATATTCATTCGAAGAAATGACTATGCCTTTAGAAGACATGATGGAAGAATTACCAATGAAAACTATAACTACTACGACTATTATGCCTGGAACAACATATACTGAGACAGAAGTTTTTCCTGGAACAACTATAGCCACTGTGGTCAGTTTACCATCCACCATCTCTACTGTAACTGAGCCTGGAAAGATAGTGACATCTACAATAACATTTGTGATAACAGTTGTTGAATCAACTCCGAAAACTACGCCTACAACACCTACGGCGACTCCAGCTACTCAAACTACTCCGACCACTGTAACTCCAACATCGATAACTACACCGCCAACCACTCCAACAAAGACAGAGACGACTAGACCAGGAATAGAATTTGCAGGAATATCTCTCGATATACTAGTAGCAATAATAGCAGCTATAGCAATCGTAATAGTAGTTGTAGTTGTCCTACTGTTTAGGAGAAGCGTAGGCAGAATCAGATAAGACAGTAGCGGAAAAGATAACAGAAAGGCTTATCTCTACTTATGATTATATACATGATATGTCTATCGAAGTTGTAACTTTCGATTTATATGGTACGCTCGTTGACTGGAGATACAGTATATCTAGATCACTTGACTATATTCATGAAGGCTTAGCTGAGAGATTCTTCAAGAATGAATACAATACTATCAGTAGGTTGAAGGAATATACTCCATACTCTAAGATACTGGTTAATGTTTTAGAAGAAACATTGAGAGAGTTTAAAATAGATTTTAGAGAAGAATATGGAAGGCTTATAATTTTATCTTTTGCTAAGTCTCCATTCTTTCCAGATGCATTCATTGGTTTAACACTCTTGAAGAAGCATGGATATAAGTTGGGAATAATCTCTAATACAGATAGAGAACTAGTAAAGATAACACTTGCAGGAGTTGAAGACTTCTTCGATTACATAGTAACAGCTGAAGATACAGGATATTATAAACCAGATAAGAAAGCATTCATTAAGGCATATGAAATGGTTAATGTATCTACTCAGAAAATCTTGCATGTATCATCATATCCACAATACGATCTAGAACCTGCAGATCAACTAGGAATAAAAACAATATGCATAGATAGATATGGATACAATTGGAGAGAGAAAATACCATCAGTAGATAGACTCATAGAAAGGGTAAAACAGCCGATATAACATTCTCCACAATATCCTACCAAAATGATTGGAGAGGCATAGAGAACTAAAAATAGCTAGGGTCAGCCCAGCTCTCTAACTATATTACATTTTACTCGTTATCTCTTAGACCATGGATACTTCAACCGACATCCTTCATGTAACCTCACTTCAATTAGTATATCCAGCCATCTCTCAAAAGCAAGATAAACATAGATAGTCTTATCAATATATGTTTCAGCGCTTAGTCTTGCTCTTGTCAGATCCATATACGGTCTCGAAATAGAAAAAGCTACCCAAGAAATATAATGCGGGGGGTGGGATTCGAACCCACGAACCCCTATGGGATTCTCCAGCAAGCTTGCCCAGGAGCCTCAGTCCTGCGCCTTTGACCAGGCTTGGCTACCCCCGCGCCAGTCTTAAATCTTTTCTTCTTCACGCTTATTTTTTAACGATTGTCTAAATAAGTTTTATGTTTTGATCATGCTGTTTTCGAAGGTTCATGGCTTGATTTCAATTTAAGTTATTCTTTGAAGTTGTCTATTTCTATGATGATTTACATTCTTCTTTAATCTTTCTAGAATGTTTTTTTATTTTTTCTATTGCTATTATAATGTCTTCTAGATCTTCTTTTTCAGCTAATAATACTGGTTGAGGTATCCATACTGCTTGGATGTATGCTGCTTTCTCAGTATTTGGTAGAGGGCTGGAACTTGGTAAGAAGTTGTAACTGTATAATGGTCTATATCCTGCATTACATGGTATCCCTTCTTCTCTCATAGCTTGAATAAACAATTCTTTTTTCAAGCCGTTAAATTCTGCTGGATCATACCTGAAGATGTATAGATGATGGGCATGTCTGGATATTCTTGGATCGCTTAGTAATGGCTCAACCCCATCTATCTCCATTAACAACTTATCAAGATACCTTGCAGAAGAGTCTCTCTTCTCCATTAACTTAGGAGCCCGCTCAAGCTGTGCTAACAATATAGCTGCTTGCCATTCTGTAATCCTATAGTTCCATCCATATAGTCTATGCTCATACCAAGGTCCATCTCTAGGTCTGCCGACGTTTCTTAGGGACCATGCAGTATATGCTAGTCTATCATCATCTGTAGTGATTGCTCCTCCCTCACCTGCAGTAATATTTTTAGAAGATTGGAAGCTGAATGCTCCTGCTTCTCCTATAGCGCCTACTCTCCTACTTCTCCATTCTGCCCCATGTGCTTGTGCAGCATCTTCAAGTATCGAGAGATTATTCTCTTCAGCGAACTCTCTTACAGCATCCATGTCTGCAGGTCTACCTGCTAAATGTACTGGAATAACTACTTTTGTTCTCTCAGTGATCTTGTTCTTTACACTTTCAATATCTATAGTGTATGTTTCTAAACTTATATCTGCATATATTATCTTTGCATCTATGTCAAGGGCTGCGATGGCTGTTCCTATAAATGTGTACGCAGGAACTATCACTTCATCGCCAGCTGAAACACCTAAAGCTTTTAAAGCAATCTTTAAAGCAGTAGTTCCAGAAGAACATAGTAAAGCGTGTTTAGCATCTTGAAAATCTGCAAACTTCTTCTCAAATTCTTCTTGAAGTTTTCCTCCTACCCCCCCATCTTCTACTTTCTAATACTTGAAGTAAGAGTTCCTTCTCTCTTTCATCAAACATAGGCCAGTCAGGGAAAGGCTTTTTTCTTACAGCTTCTCCACCAAGTATCCTAGGCAAATCCATCTATTTCAAACTTATAAATAAATTGGCGTTAGAAATACTTTATTCAAGTATGTAGAGAACAATGTCTTTAAGTCAATAATTATTACGATAGTCTATTATAGTAAAGTCTTAATATCTGAGACTCATAGATCATGATAGGATATCATGGAGCAAAACATTAAGATCGTTAGAGTAACTGATCGTGAATCATTCAAGCAGTTAGAAGCATTTCAAACAATATTTTTTGGGAGGGGAGATATAATACCCTACCATGTCCTTATTGCTTTTCAAGAAATAGGTGGACTGGTTCTAGTTGCATATGATCAAAATAATAGACCTTTAGGATTTTTATGTGGGTACAATTCATTTAAGAATGGTGAGGTATTCCACTACATACATTTCTGCGGAGTTTTACCTGAATATAGTGATACCGAGTTATCTACTCAGCTGAGAATAGCAGTGAGAGAATATCTACTAGATGAAGACATACTTCGAGCTATATGGCTTATTGACCCATTAAATCCATTTGAAGCGTATATAAGCATACATAAGCTAGGAGGTACAGGAAGAGAATATATGAGAAACTTCTATGGATTGATGAGAGACCCCTACAACAGAGGTCTAGAATCAGATAGACTCGTTATTAACTGGAATCTAGACTCTAAGGAAGTTGAAGAAAAAATATCTGGAAAATTCAAAGATGAAGTAGATAAAGTCTGTGTAGATGATCTAGAGAAGAGTGTCATAATTGTTCGTGATGGACCATTTAAGAGAATACTAGATTACAAGTTGAACTTAAATGGGGATAGATTCTGTTTAGAGATCCCAATAGATATTGAATCGATGAAGAAAAAAGATTTATCCACTGCAATAGAGTGGAGAGAAATAACTAGAAGAATATTTGAACATTATATTCCAAGAGGATATATTGTAACCGAAGTTCTAAAAGATTCAAGAAATAATAGTTGCTACTATATATTTGAGAAAAAGAGTATGCAGAGATCATAGTATCCCTCCAAGTATATATGCGATAAGTGCTATAAACATCCAGAGCAATGTTTCGTTCTTGACCTTGACGGCATTCTCTTTATCAGGTCTCTTCAATATCTTTCGTGCAGAGTAAATGAACCCTACATCTGCTATTAAGACTATTGGTAGATAATATTCAGAAACATATTTTAGTATGTAGGGTACTGGACTAAAAAGAACAGCAAGGATATATAGAGTAGAACCAATCAATGCAGCTTTACCTACTCCTTTAATTCTCGCAATAGAATTCACCTGCCTCACTATGTCGCCTTCAACATCAGCAATCCCTTTAATCACTTCTCTTCCAGTATTTGATAATAATACAGGAATAATAAACACGATTATCCTATCAGATATGTATCCGTCACTCATTGTTGCACCGAACAGAAAGGGTGCTGTAACGGTTAAGCTTACAATAAAATTACCTGGCAATCCCGTCTTCTTTAAACTTGAATTGTATAATAATGCTGCAATATAAGATGCTATAGCTATTATCATGCAGTATACTGATACTAGTCTTGAGAAGACTATACCTATCAATCCAAGCATAGAAGAATAGATAACTGCATAAGAAGGCTTAATTAATCCAGATGGTATGGGTCTATCAGGAGCATTCACCCTATCAACGTCTCTATCAAAATAATCGTTTAGAATCATTGAGCTGCCATTTAAAGCATATGCGACAATAAATGAATAAATAACATCATCGAAATGGATCATCTTAGAATATGAGATAGCAACCCCAGCCAATATTCCTATAAACATTAAGATGCCGTTAGGAGGTCTCGTAATCATAAGATAAGCTTTTAACAGCTTCATCTTCAAAGATTTCTATAATAGAGAATTTTTATGTATTTACCTTGTATTCAGCCTGGGTATCCTATTTCTAGAGTTAAGCATTCGGGGCCGCATCATAGATATAAGTAGTACAGAAATAGCAAAAGAGACTTTCCGCAAGCTTAAAGGTTACCTAGAATTGATATACCTCGTTCTTCAATAAGACTAAGAAATAGAAGATTGATGAAGCTACTATAATAGTTAAATGCGACTATCTTCTAATGAAGATAGTGAATTGAAGATGGAGGGATCCATGATCTCAGAGGAGGAACTAGAGATAAGTCTACAGGAGGTAGATAGAACAGCTAAAAGTAAGGTTTCCCCATCTAGAGAAAGTCATAAGACTCTAAATGCTAAGAATATTCTTAGACATGAACTACTTGGGTTAAATGTTGTAGCTAGAGGAATAAAGCAAAAGATAGAGCATTCAGGAGAAGTTGTAGAAGAAACGATGAAGACCATCAAGCTGCTTAAGGAAAACGGCAGGATAATCAGCCTAGTTAAAGATGCATATATATTTGAGTTCATATTACCAAATAACGAAAGAGTACGCATTGAGGGGGCAGCATTAATAGGTAGACCTGAAGATAGATTAAAGAAGAAGGTGAGGAGATGGTAGTGAAAAATATTGGGATACCTGTAAAGTCTCCTGTAAAAGAGTGTGATGACCCTGACTGCCCATTCCATGGTCACCTCAAGGTTAGAGGAATAATCTTGACGGGAACGGTATACAAGAAGAAGATGAATAAAACAATAGTAGTAAGACGTGAATATCTTCACTACATTAGAAAATATAAGAGATATGAAAGAAGAAGAAGCAATATCCCAGCACATCTACCATCATGCATAGAAGTAAAAGAAGGAGATAGAGTAAAGATTGCTGAATGTAAACCTATAAGCAAGACAGTAAGCTTCGTAGTGATAGAAAAACTATAGAATAAAAATGCTGGTAGAAGACTGCCAGCTCTGTTAATAGTTTAAAGTTCTTTCTAGATATTTTTCAAGTGATTATAGTTATATAATAGACGGATAGATGTTGCTATTTGGTGAGAGGTGTAGTAGATGTCTAAGAAGAGTAGAGCAGTAGCTGCTGTAGGAATTCTTGAGAGGAGACCAAATATACCTAGAACTATAAACGTGGGTTCAGAGATAACATGTGCAGATAATTCTGGAGCACAAATATTAAAGATAATGCAGGTCCATGGAATAAAGACTAGGCTTAGACAGCATCCATCTGCTGGAGTGGGAGACCTAGTATCTGTAACAGTAAAGAAGGGACCCATAGATCTTCGGAAGAAGGTAATGCATGCAGTAATAATTAGACAGAAGAAACCATATAGAAGACCTGATGGGACATGGATCTGTTTTGAAGATACTGCAGCAGTACTTGTAACACCTGAAGGAGATGTAAAAGCAACAGAGATTAAAGGTCCAGTAGCAAGAGAAGCTGCAGAGAGATGGCCTAGAGTAGCAAACATCGCAGGAATGATCATCTAAATCACATACTTTTCAGACCAAATCTTACAACAGGTGAAAACAGAAAGAATAGGTAACTGCCTAGAGATTATTTATAATCTTCTGATCCTCTGATAATCTTTTAATCTTTCATGCAGTATATATGCTATATCTAGGCTTCCTTCAACCTTCACTTTACCTAGGAAGAATGCTTTAACAGGGTCTAGCTCTCCTTTTAGTAGTTTCATGAGGATCTCACTATTACTTATAATAACGCTTTCTGGCTGACCATCAAATTTATCTAGTATTCTTAAGCCGTTCTCACCTATCTCAACATATATCGATCCATTATCGGTAGTCCTTAACTCTACCACTAAAGATTCAGATGGAAGAATTTTCTTAGTAACGTAATCTGAATTTACATCTTCAATAATCTCCTTTAGAATAGATAAGAGCTCAGACACCATCATCTACAGGATCCATTATAGTAATATTAAACCTTGATGCGAGAATAGACATCTATAACAACGTGATTCTTAGTCTTTGAATACGATTTAACAACCCTCCAATTTCTTACATCTACTTCATATCCTAGTTCTCTAATCTTGTCACAGACCACCTTGATAAATTCTAGTTCACCACCTCTTCTCATAAGTTCATGGAAATGGATTACTCCCCCACTGGGTTTTAATCCTCTAAGAGCTTGTGGGATTGCTTCTAGGGTGCCTCCAAAGTATCCCATAACTACTCTATCTGCAATCTCTCTAATTTCTCCACCAACTATCTTCTTACAATCTCCTAAGATAGGCTCAACAATATCTTGAACATTATTTAACATAATGTTGTTTCTCAAGTAATTATATGCTTCAGGATTTATCTCGATGGCATATATTTTTCTTGGTCTCCCCATCACCGCCATAGGTATAGTGAATTGACCGACACCTGCAAACATGTCAATTATCATTTCACCAGGTTTAATCATCCTAGCTAATCTAAACCTCTCATAGCTATTTCCTAAGCAGAGCATCAATCTTTCAATATCCAAATTTAGTCTCCATCCCTGCTCTTTATGTTCTACAATCCTTACATGTTCTCCAGCAATATGCTGGATGACAGGTCTTCTCTCAAAACCTTCTACACCATACCATCTATACACAGCTCGAACTCTTGGATAATATTGAAGAGTTAATCTACCTATCTCATTAATCCATTGTTCAAGTTCATCTGGAATACGGATTAACGCAACTCTATCTATGATCCTAGCTCTAGAAGGCAAGAGACCACGTGGAGCATCTTGAAGATTCTCTGCTAAGAAATCTTTAAACTTCAATTCTTCCTACTAAACCATTCTCTAAACGTAGTATTATACTTACAATAAACTATAAGAGAGTAGTAGAAAGCGTTGAATATGATATATCCACGTTCTATTAGAATCTTTCAAAACTTGATAAAATTTCTATAGGAGGAAACATTATGGCCTTCGTTGGGCATGCATTAGCACAATTTGAGCATCCAACAATACATTTTAAAGGATCCCTAACTATTGGGACACTCTTCTCTTCATTCCATTCGTAAACTTTTGTTGGACACATCCTAAAACATTTTTGACATCCATTACATAGTTCATCTATTACGGTCGGATACCATGGAATGATTTCTCTAGGGACTCCTCTCCAAGTACTCATAGACAAAAATTGTGATACCATATTATTAAACATATTTTACAAGTCTGGAACTATACCTGGGATACGTGGAAATGGTTGAACCTCACCTATGTGTTCTAACCCACATATGTATTGGATGAATCGTTCTACCCCAATTCCCGCGCCTGCAGAGGGTTTCAGAAGTTTTTTCTCTGCTAGATCCAGCATTAGTCTATAGTCATCTTTTCTTAATCCATCTCTTTCTATCTTCTTTAAGATCTTCTCATATTCATATTCTCTCTCTGATCCAGATAATACTTCGCCATATTCTTCTGGAAGAATTAAGTCATAGTTCCTCCATTCACCAGTCTCGAAATCCTGGAAATCATAGAATTGTCTTGGAATATTTGTTACCCACACGGGATCCTTAGATATTCTAGATATTTCTTCCTCCCAGCGATCACCATATTCTCTCTCAAGCTCATCTCTTTTATAGACTTTAAATGGGGTAGTGGGTATTTGTAGATCTCTCGAGAGCAGTTCTAATTCCTTGCGCATTTCTTTCTTAACAACTTCAATAGATCTTACGACTAATTCTTCAAATAATGTAAATATGTCCTTCATCTTTGCATGAGCCACTTCAAGATCTAATTGAGTAAACTCGTATAGATGTCTCCCAGTAATCATTCGCTTCCTAGATTCTATTCTAATGTTTGGGGAGAGGATGAAGATCTTCTCAGGTCCTAGAGAGACCAGCACCCTCTTATGGACAATCATGCTCTGCATAGTCTTCACCTTC
>ASPF01000002.1 GCA_000405685.1 Candidatus Geocrenenecus sp. JGI 0000106-J15
AAATTTAGAGAGATATTTACAAAATCTACAGGTTTTAAACCATGGGCTCTACAAGAAGTCTGGGCTAGAAGAGTATTCCTTAAAGAGAATTTTACATTAGTAGCTCCCACAGGCATAGGTAAGACTATGTTCTGTATTGTTATGGCCCTTTTTCTCGTAAAACATGAAGATAGTAGATGCTATCTCATGTTACCGAGTTCACTGCTTGTTGAGCAAGTATCAGAAAAAGCTATTAGCATGGCCGAGAAGATAGGTTTGCCATCCGATTATATTGTCTATTATCATGCAGGTATACCGAGAAACAAGAGAGAAGAAATTCTCAAAAAGATTAAGTCTAGAGATTATAAGTTATTGATTACAACTGATAGATTTCTAATTGATAGAAGTGATTCTCTAAATGGCACACGCTTTGACTACATATTTGTAGATGATGTAGATTCTTTCCTAAAGTCTCCTAAAAATATTGATAAAGTGATCTCGCTGCTAGGATTTGATCCAGAGATAATCGATACCGTGATGAGACTTGTTGAAATCAAGAAGAGATTAAGCTCTCAAGTTGATAGTAACCTTCTGGCTGAATATGAAGAATTAAAGAAACAAGTTATGAAGGAGAGACAGAAAGAGCATGGTAGCCTCGTAGTTGCAGGCGCCACGCTTCGTCCTAGAAAAACTAAACGTATACATATTTTTTCAGAATTACTTGGCTTCGAGCTTGGAACTAAACCAGAATTTATCAGAAATATCGTAGATTTTTATTTACCTGTAGATGGTGACCTTGAAGAAAAAACAATCCAAATAGTAAAGAAGTTTGGCAGTGGAGCATTAATCTTCGTTCCATCAGCATTAGGAAGAAATTATGCGAGGAAATTAACTGAGAAGCTTAAGGAAATAGGAATCAGACCCTACTTCTACGAAGTTATGGAAGATGATATTCTGGAAAAATTTTCAAGAGGAGAATACGATGTACTAATAGGTATATCAACTAGCCGAAGTCCACTAGCTAGAGGAATAGATCTACCTGAAAGAATAAGGTATGCAATCTTTGTCGGTGTACCTAGGAGGGAGATCAAAATAAAGAAAGACGAAGTGAATCCAAATAAGATATATGCTCTTTTAGTGAATGTTGTTGAAACATTAGATGAACCATTTAAGATGGAGGTCTTCAAGATGATCCAGAAGTTAAAGAATATCGTTCCAGCGTCAAGAGAGATTGTTATGAAGATTCAGGAATCATTCGAGAAAGATGTTAGACTCAATAATTATCAAGGATATATAAAGCGTATAGTCGAGCAGTCTAGAAGGCTATTAAATAAGATTCTCATAGAAGAATTCTTAGAAAAAATAGCTAAAGAAACAGACATATTAATCAATATATTGGATGATGGATTTTCTTTAATAATTCCAGACACACTTGGATATGTTCAAGCTTCTGGGAGGACTTCAAGACTCTATGCAGGTGGAATCTCCAGAGGCATAAGCATATTGTTGGTTGATGATATAAAGACTTTCACAGGTTTAACTAAAAGACTTCGAGTAATATTAGACGACTTTGAATGGGTAAACTATAGTGAAGAAGAAGTTGAAAGAATCTTCAAAGAAGTAGATCATGATAGACAGTTAATTAAAGATATACTAGCTGGGAGAATAATGTTCCCATCAAAAGATATCATGAAGATGGCTCTAGTTATTGTTGAATCACCTACTAAAGCAAAGACGTTTGCAAGCTTCTTCGGTAGACCATACAAGAGAGAAGTTGAAGGTATACCTGTTTATGAGACAAGCACACCGAACCTCGTATTACAGATTGCTGCAAGTATGGGTCATGTTACAGAACTTTCTATAACACCTGGCTTCCATGGAGTCTTAGAAGAAGATGGAAGATACCTCCCAGTATTCTCACCTATAAAGAAATGTAATAAATGTGGTTATCAATTTGTGGAAAACAGTAAATGCCCTTCATGTAGTTCAGAGGACGTAAGCTCAAAAAGAGATATCATAGAAGCCTTAAGAAAGATTGCTCTCGAGGTTAATGAAGTATATGTCGCTACAGACCCTGACGCTGAAGGAGAGAAGATCGCATACGATATTTATTCTTCACTCGTACCCTATAATCGAGATATATATCGTCTTGAATTCCATGAAGTTACGAGAAGAGCATTAATCTATGCATTAAACAATAAATCTAAAATCTCGATTCCATTAGTTGAATCTCAGCTTGTGAGAAGAATTGAAGATAGATGGCTTGGATTTGAATTAAGTAGAAAACTATGGGATAGATTTAAGATAAAGACTCTGTCAGCTGGTAGAGTTCAGACCCCAGTCCTAGGTTGGATAATCGATAGATATAGAGAAAACAGAAAAAAGAAGACCTTACTCTATGTTGCATTAGAGAATAGCATAGAAATAGTTTTCGAGAATCCATCTAACTTAAAGCTAATCTTGGATAAGTATAAGCAGGGAGAATTAAAAGCTATAGTGAAAGAACTTAGAGAAGAAGTTTTAGAGGTTCATCCTCCACCTCCATATACTACTGATTCTCTCTTGAAAGATGCTTTCATCCTAATCGGTTTACCTGTCGCTGAAACTATGAAGCTTGCACAAGACCTCTTCGAAAGTGGGCTTATAACATATCATAGAACAGATGCTACTACTGTTTCTTCAGTTGGTTTGAACGTAGCTAGAGAATACATAGAGACAATGAATTTAGGTGTAGCTACTCCTCGAACTTATTGGAGAGAGGGAGCACATGAATGTATTAGACCTGTTAAACCTATAGATGTAAGTAAGCTATCTCAATACATAGGGATAGGGTTAATAAAGCCTTCAGCGAAGCTGACTAGAAGCCATCTAAGACTATATGATTTGATCTTTAGAAGATTTATAGCTAGTCAACTTCCATCCGCCAAGGTGTTACTCCAGAGATACAAAGTAGCAGTAAATGGATTAGAAGTAGATGTTGATAAGAATGTAGAGATTATTGAGTCAGGCTTCAACAAAGTGTTCTCAATCATAAGAATAGATAGGAAGATCATGGAGGGGGAATACAGTATTAAGAATATTGAAGTTAAAAAGGTTCCAGCAGCCTGGCTCTATAGTGAAGGAGATATAATAGCTTTAATGAAAGATAGAGGAATCGGTAGACCTAGTACCTATAGTAGAATAGTACAAATCTTGTTCGACCGTGGTTACGTTTTTGAGAGGAAGGGTAAACTCATTCCAACCAATAAAGGTTTATCGGTGTACTCCTACTTGAAAGAATATTTTGGAGATTATGTCTCAGAAGAAGTAACTAGACAGCTTGAGTTAAAAATGGATAAGATTGAAGCTGGAGAATTAGATTATCAGCAAGTATTGAGAGAGCTTAGAAGACAAGTTGAAGAAATTAGAATTATCAAGGTAGAAGCTTAGTCATCTCTATATGCGATTACATCTACCTCTATCAAAGCATCTTCAATTGGTGGAGAAGCTATCACAGTTGTTCTAGTAGGTTTATGATTCTTGAAAAACTCTTCGTAAACTCTGTTCATTGTCTTGAAATATTCTGGGCTCTTCAAGTATATGGTTACTCTAACTATGTCTTCAATTTCATATCCTGCGGATTTAATTATTTCTTGAATATTTAGGAAAACATTCTTTGCTTGTTCTTCAAATCCTTCTGCTAGTTTCCCAGTAGAGATATCTACTCCTAGTTGTCCAGAAACAAACAATAATTTATCACATTTAATTGCTTGAGAATAAGACGCAACAGGTTTAGGAGCCTTTTCTGTATATACTACTTCTTTAACCATATCCTCCCATATATATTCATCTATAGATAAACTTTTAACTAAGCCATATACAAGAAGAGATCCAAGAATGAAGATACTCCATGACATTGAGAAGATAAGAGATGCAGAAGCAGCAGTACTAGACTGTGATGGTACAATAATAGATGCGTCTAGTTCTTATGATTTAGCTATAAGAATTACGATGGCGATTGTAATCGATAAATTGTTTGAAGTCGAAGTCAAGTTTGGTGAAGATTTTGAGGAAGCGTTATCTGCTCTGAGAATGACTGGTGGATTCAATAACGATTCTGACGCTACTTCAGCATTATTGCAGACTATCTGCATCTTTCTACCTGATGCTCTAGACGTCAAGTTGATTAAATGGGATAAATTAGAAAACATCAATGAATATGTTAAACCTATAGAAGCAGCTCAATCCAGTCCTAGATTTATCCACGAAGCGTTTAAATGGTTAAGCTATGAAATAAAGTCAAAGAAGAAATATTTTGATTTAAGAAATATTGAAAAACTACTTGAAACAAAAGCCTTAAGCCTTGGAGCAGGTGATAAACTCTTTAAGCTTAGATCTATCTTAAATTATCCAAGACCCTTCGGAGAAAGTTTTCTTTCCACCTTATTTGATGAGATATTTCTAGGAGCTGAAGGAGTAAGGATGAAATATTCATGGGAGCCGTGCTATGTTAATTACACAGGAACCCTCAAGAATGAGAAGCTCTTGATCAGTGAACGATCTATGAAGGAGCTAATTGAGCTCTTACCAAAGGGTGCAGCATTAGTTACTGGTAGAGGAAGATGGGAGACTGAGAAAACTCTTCAACCAATCTTAAGATACTTCAACATGGAAGCATCCTTCTTTACCGCTGATAAAGGTTTAGAATATGAGAAGCCTAGTCCAAAAGCTCTAATAGAATCAGCAAAGATTCTCGGAACTAAGAAGATAATTTACGTAGGGAATTCAATGGAAGACCTCCTCATGTCTCTGGCAGCTTTCAGAGAAGGACTAGATATCGGGTTCGTAGCAGTCTCAAATGATGAGGAATTATCTAGGGAGTTTGAAGAAAGAGGAGCTAACGCTATTTTAGAAGATATCAATGAATTACCAGTATTGATTAAAGTTGCAAAGTGTTAGAGGTTCTGACAATACTTATATACAAGTCCACGAAGAAGAAGTCATGGAAGAAGCTAAATTAAAACGTAAAGGGGCATTAGTAAGAGAAAGTGGATCTATAATCCTCGTGAATGAAGAAGACAAAGCTTTTGGTGTAGATGAGGTTGTAGCATATATATGGAGTATAAGTGATGGGAAAACAGTAAGCGAAGTTATTGACCAGTTCTCAGAAGTTAGCAACATACCTACAGAGGAAGTGAGAGAGCCAATTATAAATCTTATTAATAAACTGAAATCAGTATCTCTACTAGAATAGGGTAACTAGAGTAGAAGTTTAACCTTCATCTAAGATTTAGGTTATAGAAGATAATAAAAGCCTGACGACGGTATAAGGGCTTAAGAAGGCTCTTGAAAAAGACGTATACTGGAAATCCATATCTAACTTTTTAGAGAATTCCTCTACTAAGCCGCTTTTGTCAACAACTTCAAATAGTTTATCAATGATTTGGAATGGTAAACTTCTAATAATTCTCATTAGATTAGCGATTCGATCGAGTTCTCTTGTAAGAGATCTTACGACCTCTTTATTATGATGGATATCTGTAGATGCTTCTGTAAGCCTTGAAGCAATGATTTTAGATATACTCCTCGCAATCAATCCACCCATTATTACTCCTCCACCAGTACTAGCTTTAACATGGCCAGCTGCATCTCCAACTGGTATGAT
The DNA here is from genome assembly GCA_000405685.1 of Candidatus Geocrenenecus sp. JGI 0000106-J15. GTDB lineage: Archaea > Thermoproteota > Nitrososphaeria_A > Caldarchaeales > Wolframiiraptoraceae > Geocrenenecus. The sequence continues at coordinate 5,624 of ASPF01000002.1, forward strand.
CATGGAATCTAGATCTATTTTAAGAGGTCTCCCTGTATATACTCCATGAGATACACTCCGAATGATCTTGATATCTGGAAATCTATCTTTCAAGAATTTATGTAATTTAATTCTCAAGTTATTCTTTGAAGCTACTCCAATCTTTCCTACTTCATCATTTACGGGTATTAGATAAGCGAAGAATTCAGGTAGATATCTTTCGAAAAATAAGTATACATATCTAGGGTCTAATGAGTGGCCCTCCACCCATAACTGGATTATAGGAATCCACATATTTCTCTCTGTAGTCTTGTTTAGAATTTTTCGAAGAAGAATCGAAGCCATACCTTCTGCATCAACTAGCTTCTCAGCTTTTATCTCTAAACCTCTCGCAGGGTTATTTGACGCAGTAGATTCAGGAATCATCAAAAGAGATGAATCAGTCGTCCTTATTGTTACAGGATCTGGAATGAAGGACCCAACTACTATACAATCAGTCATGGAAAGGAAGAGCTTCATAGATTTAGGAAAGAAGAAGCAGATTGGAGTTACAAAAAAGAAGATTTTAGAGTTACTAATAGAGAAACCCTTACATGGATATATGATTCAGAAAGAACTAGCTTTAAGATATGGAATTAAGATAAGCCTGCCCACGGTCTATGAACATTTAAGAGACCTCGAAATCATAGGTTTAATACAGCAATCTATCTCAAGTAAGAACAGGTTAAAGAGACCTAGTAAGAAATATCATGTAACTGAGATGGGGAGGGAAGTTTACAGAAGACTTTCTTAATACAATATCGAAAACTCGTTGAACTCTCCTATATATTCTTCCCAATCAACTACGATATTGGTTACTTTTGCACCTGGTGGACCAACCCAACACCATGATAGAAGCTTCTTGATATCTTCTTTCTCTCCTTCAAATACTGCTTCAACTTTTCCATCTGGGAGATTTCTTATCCAACCTTTCACACCAACTTTATCAGCCATCTTCTTAGTATTTGATCTATAGAAGACTCCTTGAACCTTTCCTTCAATAATAATGTGAGCACGAGCTTTCAAGAAGATCGCCACTCTCCTTTAGTAGTAATATCTAACCATCTTATTTTTAGTCTTTAACTTCTAAAATGCATATCTAGATGCTGGAAAACCTAATTATAAAGACTTGAGATACCTTCTTATTAGAATTGAAGGCTCAAGTAGTAGTTGTTGGAGGCGGAGCCGTCGGCTTAATAGCTGCTAAGACTTTGGTTGAGAACGGCCTCGAAACAATTTTAGTTGAAGAACATGAAGAGATTGGAGTTCCTGAGCATTGTGCAGGACTATTCAATCTTGTAAATTTTAAGAGACTAGGTTTACCTATTTCTGAGAAGTATTTTGAAAATATTGTTAGAGGAGCGGTTTTACATTCACCTACAGGCAGGAAGATAGAACTAGACGCTGGACGAAGTATTGCAATAGTTACATCTAGAAGAGGTTTAGACCTTTTCTTAGCGGAAGAATTTGAAAAAAAAGGTGGAAGCTTGATGTTAGGAAATAGAGTAGTAAACGTAACTAGTGGAGATAATCTTGTAAAAGTTGAGACGAGGAGAGGTTTAGAGATAAAAGCTGAGAAGCTAGTTGATGCAGAAGGTATGGCTTCGATTCTTCTTCGAAAAATTCTAAACAAGACTACAGAGAGAA
>ASPF01000003.1 GCA_000405685.1 Candidatus Geocrenenecus sp. JGI 0000106-J15
ACTATACTTTCAGTTCACGCTATTCAAACATGTAGCCGCTATATATTTATTCCGCCTATGAGAAAGCCTCGTATATCTTCCTATCAATTCATTAATGTTTACTTACATACTCGTGAAAAATATAGAAAAAATGAAGAACTATAATTGGATGAGGTATTCTTCAATGATTTATTTTTTTGGTCCAGGCGTTTATTCAAAAATTTTCGGTCTGCTATTATAAATTAACGATTGTTAACCTTATAACTCCTAGATATATTATTTTATCTAGGGTGTTTGAGTGGAGAGAATCAATGTTATTTCTACTCATGTAGCTTCAGTAGATGACCTACTTAATGGAGGTTTTAGACTTGGGCAGCTTTACTTCCTTTATGGTGAAGAGAAGACTGGAAAGACTAGTTTAACATTAACCATTTGTGCTTCAGCTGTTGAAGAAGGTTTAAAACCATTATTCATAGATTGTTCTGGGAGACTCCATCCCGAGAGGATTCTACAGATTCTACAATCTTGGTCGATAGATTTATCAAAGCTTTCTATCAAGATGATTCAGAGCTTCCAAGAGCAAACCCGACTAATCATAAATCTCTACGATTCAAAGAAGATATTCGATGTCATCATACTTGATGATTTCACATACCAGCATAGGATAGAATTGTCAAGAGATGTAAGGCTAAATTTATCAATATACAAGAAACTTGCATTACAAGTAGCAATGTTGTCTGAACTTGCTAGTAGAGAGAACACAGCTGTAATAATAATCGGACAGGTACATGATATGCCTGAACAAGAAGGGGGAAAACCAGTAGCATATAGAATTCTTAGCCATTGGGCTAAATGGGTAATAAAACTTAGAGTAGGCTCTAGAAATTACAAAGAGATAATTATTGAGAAGCCTGAGAAGAAAGGTCCAGGTTATTTTATTATAAACAATCGTGGGATAAGCAAGCCTGATAACTTTAGGGTGAAGTAAACTTGGCCATATATGCAGTGTATATTCCTATCGCTGCTAAGAGTATTAGTAAGAAGCTGAAGAACAGCATATACTTAGTTGATCTAGGATTGTAGGGTCTAGTTGTAGCGTTTAAGTAAAGCCATACTCCTCCTCCACCCATTAGATAGTATATGGCTACAACTATGGTCTCAGCATGGCTCTGCGCATTAATACTCCAGAGGAATACTCTGATAGTTCCCCCTTGTAAGAAGGCTATAGGTATAGGGTTTTCAGTTGTAAGGATATAGGTCACTCCACTCATTAACACGATAATAACAAGCATTAGTACTATTGAGAACATTGTTAATGCACTCTCAGACTTAAGTGGGCTCAGCCTCTCCTTCAAGTATTCAACTATAGATGTTCTCATCCTTTTCTGCATCTCCTACCAAGGAGGATGCTATATATGGTATCTTAAAAACCTAACAATACTTAGAAGAGAAAATAGATAAAAGCCATTAAGATGATAATGCTTATCTTAAACGTAATTTTCTCATATGAATGATGTCTAAGAACATGCTTGCAGCACACTTGGTCTCTCCAAAGAATCTAATTTTAAAAGAGAGACCTATACCTATACCAGATAGAGATGAAGTAGTAGTTAAGATAATGGCCTGTGGAGTGTGTCCAACAGATATAAGATACTTTTTAGGTTATGGGAAACATACTTTTTACGGTGAAGAGAGTTATGGTTTAACAGGACATGAATGGTCTGGCATAGTGATGGAAGTCGGTGAAGATGTCGAGAACATACAAATAAATGATAGGGTCGTCGTAGATCATATAGCTACCTGCGGGTTATGTAGATATTGTAAGAGAAATTTAACGCACCACTGTGTAAATAAGAAGTATTATCTTAGAGGGTACGCAGAATATGGGCTTGCCTACGGACCAATACTACTGAAACTTCCAGAAAAAATATCTTTTGAAGAGGCTTGCTTCGTTGAGCCATTATCTAGCTGCATCAATTCTATAGAGAGAGCTTCTATATCTATGGGTGACATTGTCGCTATAATAGGTGATGGAATTATAGGGATACTTCACTTACAGCTTGCAAAACTAAGAGGTGCAGAAGTCGTGGTGATCGGACATCATAATGATAGACTTGAACTCTGTGAGAAATTAGGTGCAGACTACTCTTTCAATTCTAATGAAGTAGATATTTATGGTGAGATTTCAAGATTGACAGATAACTATGGAGTAGATGCTGTCATAGTTGCTGCTCAAGGCGTCGAGGTCCTAAGATCTGCTATGAAGATTACTGGAAAAAATGGTAGAATAATAGTTTTTTCTGGTACGCATCCCGAGGAAGAAATTTCTATAAATCCTAACGAGATACATTACTCAGAGATATCAATTATTGGAGCTTCAGAGCATAATTTAAGACAGTTCACAGCTTCTCTTAGACTGATTGAGAGAGGGTTGGTTAAAGTAAAACCATTAATATCTAATATTGTTCCATTGAGGGAGATTGATAAAGCATTTGAAATGGTTATAAATAGAAAAGGGTTAAAAACTATAGTGAGACCTCATCAAGAAGAGGAATAATATATAATACAAGAGTCAGTCTTCAATGTATAGCTTGATGTCGGCTTCTTCTTCTAAGGCTCTTATTATTTTTCTTCCATGTTCAGAATTTTTCAAAAATCTTATTCTCCCATTTTTCCCAACAGTTACTGTTGAGAGATAATCTCTCCCCACATATACATTTATCTTTGCGCCAGAGTATTGGCTGGGAACAACAAATTCTATTACTTTACTTGTTTCTACATACTCATATTCAATCTCTTTGTACTGTTTAGGTATGCTAGGCATCAAGTCTATTGATATGCCTAACTCATGTTCAATTTTATTTATTGTCTCACCTTTTCTACCAATAATTTTAGGGAGAACAGATTTATCTACCCGTACTATCGCTTTACTAGGAGATATTACTTCAACTTCAGCGTTAGGATCATATAGCCTAAATCTTTCTATCAACTTTTCTTCAATAGATTTCATACTATCTTTAAGATATTTTTCTACTTCAGAGACAGGGACTATGATATTCTCTTCACCGTAAGTATATATCTCATACTCTAGTTTACCTGTTTCAAAATCTCTAACTTCTATCACTGGTCTAGCAAGGTCGAGGGAGGTCATTCCAGAAGGTACCTTGACAACAAGATTTAGTTCATAGATTTTCTTGATTTCTCCATCTTTGAGGAATATGACTGTATCGATTACGTTAGGTATCATTCCTAGTTCGAGTCTTCCAATGAATCTCTGGATTGCATCAACTGGATCGCTTGCATGCACTACTCCAACCATTCCTACTCCTGCTAATCTCATGTCTGCAAAGACTTGGAAATCTTTAGATTTTCTAATCTCATCAAAGATTGTATAATCTGGTCTAACTAGGAGTAGTAGCTCAGCTGTCTTCTCGAAATCTCCTTCTAATGGACCATATTGAGTAACTTCTGGTCCTACTTGTAGATCTCTTGGAGATTCAAGAGTCTTAACAATCTTTCCTTGAGATGAAAAGAACTCTGCTAAACTACTTGCAAAAGTTGTTTTTCCTGAGCCAGGCGGTCCAGCTATCAATATACCTTCAGCTTTACTTTTCAATCTCTCCATCAACTTTTTAGAGAGCCTATAGTCTTCTAGGGTTAGCTTTACAATAGGTCTAACAATAGTAACTTCTAAACCATCTGAGAATGGTGGTTTTGCGATAGCAATCCTATACTCTCCAAGCTGTATAACCATTGCATGGTTTCTAACAAGTTCTATGCTTCCTTCTTCACTCATCCTTGCTGTCTCAACGATCTCATGTATAACATTATTTACTTCATCTTCTGTACATGGTTCATCTCTAACCTTTACAAGCATAAAGTTTCCTGGTCTTCCTCTTTTAGCCATTGGAGGTACACCTGACTTGAGGTGGAGGCTTAATGTATCGTGCGTGAAATATTCTTCAAACGAGAGCCTAGATTTCCTCTCATATGCTTCAATGTATTTAACAGGTATACCTTCGGCTTCTGCTACTAATGCTTGGACATAATCTGAAGTGTAAAGTATAGCCTGCTCATTCTTGGCAATATCTCTTATTATCGCATCTATTCTACCGCTCCTCGCTAGCTTAATGTCTTCAAGTGTCGGTCTCTCACCTGAGAATCTAATTATGCATCCCTTCATCTCAGCTACTTCTCTTATCTTCTTTAGTTTTTCTAGACCTCTAAATCCTATTTCTCTCCCTTTAGATGCTTGAGCTTGAAGCTCATCTATTACTGCAACTGGAAAAACGATCTCACATTGACCTAATTCTCCTTTCTCAAGCAGCTCAACCAATTTTCCACTTATAATTATACTTGTATCAGGGACGATCCTTACATTGTCAGACACTTTATACCATAAATTATTTTCTCCGACACTATAAAAATTTAAACTAGAATCTAGGTATGCTCATTCAAAGTTTTAGTTATGAGTAGACAGTCTTGCTTTGAAGAAAGTTGAGGTTTGCTTCTTCTTAGCCTTATTACTAAGATAGATGAGGAGAATTATAGTTGTAGATTCTAGTGCCGCTAAGATTTTAAGAACGTCAAGCATAGTGGGGTTTCTAGATAGATTAATTTCTATAGATGTATCTTCTAGAAGGTTAACCGTAGCTATTCCAGACCATTCATTATTATTAAACTCGATCATATATTTGCCAGGTGGTAGAAGATATGATGCAGATCCATTAATAATATT
>ASPF01000004.1 GCA_000405685.1 Candidatus Geocrenenecus sp. JGI 0000106-J15
GCAAGCATTATTACTGAAATGGTGAAGGGTAAGACACTTAAAGAAGCATGGGACATCACTTGGGAAGATGTAACTAAAGAGCTTGGAGGACTACCTTCAATAAAGTATCATTGCAGCATTCTAGCTGTTGGAGGGTTAAAGAGAGCTATTAGAAAATATTTCGAAGAAGTTGCGAAGATACATCCTGAATGGCTTCCTAATGACCTTAGTAAAGAAGAGAGGCAGGCTCTTGAAGAAGAAGAATTAATTGAGAGGATCTATAGAAAATATGGTATGCCACCATGATGGATGAGTATTTTATAGATCTTAGAGAAAAGAAGCCTGGATGTACTGAGAATCCTGTTGTTAGACTTACACAGCTACTTGCAAGAGTAGAAGAAGGACGAGGAACATTGAGGGTAACCTCAGATGAGAAAGAAGTACCATTAAAAGTACTTGAGATGCTTGCAGATAAGAGAAACTTAAAATTTCAGGTAATTGAGAAAAATGGAACAAAAGTAACAGTTGTCTACTCTAAATAGTATAAACTAGAACTAATTTACACTTCACGTTATTGTAGGTGTAGGATACCTAGAAGAAGGTTGTTTAGAAGCTTTTATATTTCTGGAAACGTTAATCTTAAGATGATGTCTGGAAATGTTAATTTTAAGCTGATGTCTTGTATTGATCTTGAGGAGACTCGTAGAGATTTTCCAATCTTAGAAAGGAAGATAAGAGGTAAAAGTCTAGTTTATCTTGATAGTGGAGCTTCTTCTCTTAAACCTATTCAAGTCATCGATGCAGTTAGAGAATTCTATCTAAAAGAGTATAGCAATATTCATCGAGGCATCCATTATCTTAGTCAGCAAGCAACGTCAAGATATGAAGAAGCAAGAGAGAAAATAGCTAAATTCATAAACGCTAACGGTCCTGAAGAAGTAATTTTCACTTATGGTACAACTGATTCACTTAATATGGTTGCCTACAGTTATGGTTTAAGAGCCTTGAAACCTGAGAATGAAATATTCTTAACGGTTATGGAGCATCATAGCAATATCCTTCCATGGATGCATATCTCTTCTATAACTGGAGCAAGAATAAACTATATCGATATTACCGATGATGGATTACTAGATTATGAAAGAATAGATAGAGAAATAGATGAGAAGACTAAGATCTTTTCAGTGACGCATATGTCTAATGTTCTAGGAACGATAGTTGATGTAAGAAGAATCGCTAGGAGAGTACATGAAGTAGGAGGGGTTATAGTAGTTGATGGAGCGCAATCCGTCCCACATATGCCAATAAACGTTAGAGAACTAGAAATAGACTTCCTAGCATTCAGTGGACATAAGATGCTTGGTCCTACAGGTATAGGCGTATTATGGGTTAAGCATGATCTCTTAGATGATTTACATCCTTTCAGGCTTGGGGGAGGTGCAATTAGAGATGTAACTCTAAATGATTTTATGCTTCTTGATCCACCGAATAGTTTTGAAGCTGGAACACCGAATATAGCTGGAGTAATAGGCTTGGCTACGGCAGTAGAATATCTCCAGAGGATAGGCATGGATAAAGTAAGAAGACATGAAGAAGAATTAACGAGTTATACTTTGGGAAAGCTGGAAGATCTAGAGGACTATATTACAATATATGGACCGAAGAATGTTTCAGTACGTGGAGGAATAATCACATTCAATATCAGAGGATTAGATTCGAATATAGTCGGTAGTCTACTCGATAGCTATGGAATAGCTGTAAGAACGGGAAAACATTGTGCACATCCGCTCCATCGAAGATTGAATATAGATGGTTCAGTTAGAGCAAGCATATACATATACAATACAAGAGAAGAGATTGACTATCTGGCCTCAGCATTAAGAGAAATAATCTCGGAAGCCAAATAATACAAAATAGGAGTCTAAACTTAAACATGATCTCTACAGGGTTAGTGTAGTAGAACCAGGCCTCTCCATTCCAGAGAATATCTTTACACTTAGGTTTAAATGATTTACAGATTTTTGATAGATCTTTAGTGGTGTTTTGACAGCTTGGCTGTTTAATGGCTTCCTATAATAGGGAAAAATATAAATCGTGGTAGATATTTAATAAATTTGACCCTGCAGACAAAGTCTATCCATGGACATAAGTATAGGGATGAATCATTAGGAGTCTTTATCCCACCTATCTACCAGACTGCTATCTTTGAGCAGCCAGGATGGACTAGGAAGAGTGATAGAGAGGTTGACTTAAAGTATAGTAGAGAAGAAAATCCAACTGTTAGAGCATTAGAGAATATTCTTACAGAGTTAGAAGAAGGAGAAGATTCACTTTGTTTTTCCAGTGGTATGGCAGCTATCTCGACAATATACTTTTCAACACTTAAGAAGAACGATAAGATGGTTTTACCAGCTGAATTATATGGTGCAACACTTCAATTAGGAGAGAAGCTTAGAGAGTTTGGAGTCGAAGTTAAGATTTCATGGCCTGATACTGATGACATTATTGAATCTATAGATAAGAATACAAAGCTGGTCTTAATCGAGACTATTACAAATCCAACTTTGAGAGTATTTGATATCCCTGAAATACTAAAGGTATGTAGAGAGAATAGGGCAGTACTCGTTGTAGATAATACCTTTGCTACACCATATATGTATAAACCATTTAAAGATGGAGTTGAAATAGTTGTCCATAGTTTAACAAAATATCTTTCAGGACATAATGACGTAGTAGGTGGAGCGATAATATCTCAGAAAGAGAAGATACTTGAATTATGGGATTGGAGGAGAATGCTTGGAACAATCCTACCGCCTTTCGAAGCATTCTTAATAATTAGAGGATTAAAGACATTTAAGCTTAGAATGGAGAGACACTGCAAGAACGCTGAAGCTATAGCTGAATATTTAGCAGACCATCCAAAGGTTAAAGAAGTAATGTATCCAGGTCTACCAACCGACAAATACCACAAGATAGCTTCTAAGCTTTTTAAGAATGGATCTGGAGGTGTAGTAAGCTTTAGGATAAGAGGCGGTGAAGAAGAAGTAAAGAAGCTTATGAAGAGCTTGAAGATAATTAAGCCAGCTCCAAGCCTTGGAGGAGCTGAATCAATCTTAACATATCCAGTGATTAGTGCTGCATTAACTATACCGAAGGAAGTTAGAGAGAAGCTAGGTATAACTGAAGACTTACTACGCTTCTCCGCTGGATTAGAAGATTTAGAAGACTTAATTCAAGACCTTGATAATGCATTAAACATTATCTGAATATGTAGACTATAATTACTCGATACCTACTTTACGTTTAGTTTAACCATTTTACTTCAACTTCATCAATCCTATACCTGGGTTTAACCCTACTCTCTTCAATAGAGATAGTCTGGTTTGATAAAAGTTGGAGTACACCTGTCCAAGCTATCATGGCTCCATTATCTCCAGCATATTCATGTGGAACAACCTGGAGTCTTGCATCATGTAGTTTCACCATCTCCTCCATCATCTCCCTCAACCTCCTACTTCTCGACAACCCACCTACAATCAAGACTTCTTTCTTCTCTGTGAATGCTAAAGCACGTTCAGTTACTTCTGTTAACATACTATAGACGGTCTCTACTAGACTATAGCAGATGTCTTCAAGCTTAACGCCTTCTCTAAGTAGTCTTAATGCTGCTGTTAATACTCCTGAGAAGGAAACATCCATCCCCTTAACCTTGTATGGAAGATAATAGAATCTCTCACCTTTAAGTGATTTTATCTCTGGATTCGGCATCAACCCTATACCTGCTTTAATCCCAAATACATCAAGGCAGTTTCCAGCAGCAATATCTAATGTTTCTCCAAAGATTCGGTATCTCCCATCTTTGTAAGAAGTGATGAGAGTATTTCCACCGGCAACATATAAGACTACAGGGTCTCTACATCTAGTAGTCAATCTACCTATCTCTATATGGGCTACTCCATGATTAACAGATATGAGAGGGATCCTTAACTTAAGAGATAAAGACCTAGCAATTGTCGCTCCAACCCGTAGACATGGCCCCATGCCTGGTCCGGAAGAGAAAGCTACAGCATCTATCTCAGAAGGCGATATTCCACTTACTTTTAATGCTTCTTTAATTTTTTCAGGAGCTATTAAAGAATGATGTTGTGCAGCTTCTCTAGGATGTATTCCTCCAGACTTCGGAGTGTAAACACTATTAACGTTAGCTAATATTCTCCCTTGAGAAGTTGCTATCCCCACCCCAAAAGTATGAGCTGTAGATTCTATTCCTATAACGATCTTCTCAACGTTACCCAATTAATCTTCTCCTCTCCCCTACTATCTAAAATTTGTTAATGTTAAAATAATTTATATCCTTGAATGAATAACATTTCCCAAGCTAGGGAGGAAAATCTAAAACTTGATAATAGTAGATTGTTATGGTAGACCTGTAAGAGGGCTTAGAATTTCACTTAACCCTAGCTATACATGTAATTTTAGATGTGTATTCTGCCATATGGAGGGAGTAACGACAAACATTCCAGATACTGCTATGACTTCTGAAGAGATTGAGAGAATAGTCAGGATCCTGTTTAGATACAGTATAAACAAAGTAAAGTTGACTGGCGGAGAGCCTATGCTTCGTAGAGACATATTAGAGATAGTTGAACGTCTAGGTAGGTTAGGATTAGATGATCTCAGTATGACTACAAACGGTACCCGTTTAATCTCGATGGCCAAGAAGTTAAGGAAAGCTGGTTTAATGAGAGTTAACATAAGCTTACATACTGTAAGTAGTGAAAAGTATTGTTGGATTACTGGGATGAAGAACAGGGGGAGTGGGAGAACTAGGTATGAGTATACTGTAGATGCGATAAAAGCAGCTATCGAGGCAGGTATGAATCCTGTAAAGCTAAACGTAGTAGTCATGAAGAATATAAACCATGATGAAATAGATAATTTAGTAGATTTTGCTTCAAAATTTGGAGATAAAGTTATCTTACAATTAATAGAGCTTATAGAGGAAGGTATATCAGACAAACAATTCTACAGTAAATACTATTATAATTTAAGAGAGACTGAGGAAAGATTTGAAAGAATAGCTTCAAAGATTATTACTAGAAGTCTTCACATGAGGAAGCAGTATCTTCTACCTAACGGTGTATGGGTTGAAGTAGTTAGACCAAACTATAACTTTGAATTCTGCATGAATGATGATAGAATAAGGATAACTCATGATGGTAAGTTTAAGCCATGCTTAATGAGGGATGACAACCTAGTTGATTTCTTAACCCCTCTAAGAGCTGGAGCATCAGAAGAAGAACTTGAAAAACTATTCATTAAAGCTATTAGACTTAGAGAACCATATTATAAACCACCAAATATAACGCCATCTGGAAATATATCTATTATTCAAGAAGCATTATAAAGAATAAGGATAATAATATCTCTCAAGATCAAATGAAATGTCTAGGTAGAGAATGGAGTTATAGTTTTTAACATGGCTTAAATAAGTCATATTGGAGGGAAACTTATTGGATACAAGGCTCCGTCAGCCCATAGTCGTCGTTCTAGGTCACGTTGATCATGGTAAGACTTCCTTACTAGATAAAATGAGGGGGACAATCGTAGCAGTTAGAGAAGCTGGAGGAATAACTCAGCACATAGGTGCAAGCTTATTCCCTCTAGATTCTGTGATAGAAACATGTAAGGCTCTGCTCGGCGACGTAAAGATTGAAAAACTTAAAGTTCCAGGATTACTGTTTATAGATACTCCTGGACATGCAGCATTCGCAAACTTAAGGAAGAGAGGAGGTTCTATCGCAGATCTAGCCATTCTAGTTATAGATATAATTAATGGTGTTCAAGAACAAACTAGAGAATGTATTCAGTTACTAAAGTCTAGACGAACCCCATTCGTAGTTACTGCAAACAAAATCGATCTAATACAGGGATGGAGATCTAGCGGACTAGCACCCTTCAGTAAAGCTTTTGAATCTCAAAGCAGACTCGTCCAAGAAGAATTAGAGAAAAGAATATACGAGTTGATTGGAGAACTTTCATTCTTCGGATTTAAAGCCGACCTTTATACTAGGATAAGGGATTTTACTAAAACTCTAGCTATAGTTCCTGTAAGTGCAAAGACTGGTGAAGGGATCCCAGACCTATTACTTATCCTTTTAGGCTTAGCTCAATCCTTTATGCAGGATCGGCTGCTAACTTCTTCTTCAAAACCCGCCGAAGGGGTAGTCTTAGAAGTATTAGAAGAAATAGGGATAGGTCATACAATAAATGCAATCATAAGTGATGGAATCTTAAAGGTTGGAGATAAGATAGCTTTAATGGGTCTGGATGGTCCATTCTCTACAAGGGTTAAGGCTCTATTGATGCCTAAGCCACTGGATGAGATGAGAGATCCGAGAGACAGGTTTAGAAGAGTTGAAGAAGTCGAGGCTGCTGTCGGTGTAAAGATAGTTGCTGAAGGATTAGATAAATGCCTTGCCGGCTCACCTATCTATGTAATCTCTACACCTACGGTAGAAAATGAAATTCTAGAAAGGATAAAGAATGAGATCCAGGAATTTATGATAACTACTGATAAGATTGGGGTTGTTGTAAAAACTGATACTTTAGGCTCACTAGAAGCTACAACATTATATCTCCACGAGAAAGGCATACCCGTAAGAAGAGCAGACATAGGCGAGCTTAGTAAAAGAGATATTGTGGAAGCAGAAGCTGTCAGGATGAAAGATGAATTAAAAGGGGTAATACTAGCTTTCAACGTTAAGGTAGATTCAGATCTGGAGATTGAGGCAAACGATAAAGGTATAAAGATCTTTAAAGATACAGTCTTATTCAGACTAGTAAATGCATACCTCGAATGGGTTGAGAAAGAAACTACTAAGCGTAGGCTTAGAACTTTTGAATCTTTAATGAAGCCTGGAAAGATCAAGATAATGGAAGGATATGTTTTTAGGAGAAGCGATCCTGCAATCGTTGGAGTAGAAATACTGGCTGGAACTATTAAACCAAAATATCCTTTAATGAATTCTAGAGGAAAAATAATCGGAACAATCTCCCAGATACAAGATAAAGGTCAAAGTATACATGAAGCAGGTACTGGAGCTAAAGTAGCTATATCGATGAGAGAACCAACCGTGGGGAGACATGTAAGAGAAGGAGAAATACTCTATACAGCTCTTCCAGAACAGGATGCAAGACTACTACAGAAAGAATACTATGATATGTTAGATGAAGAATCTAAAAAAGCTCTTCAAGAGATACTCGAGGTAAAACGGTCGGTTGATCCCCTCTGGGCTAGATAAAACCAGATAGATAAAAATGAAATCTAGTTTAAATTATGCTATCTTTACTTTAGTTTATATAGTAGATTAGACTTTCAGATGATTGAAAAGATGTCAGAGAAAAGTGCTGCCCCCAAGCTTGTATTATCTAATCCAGGTGATGGTACTGCAAAGAGTATCCAGCTTGATTCAAGGATATTCCAATTACTTATTGGTAAGAAGATTGGAGATGAAATAGATGGGTCCATATTAGGGCTTAAAGGATACAAGGTAAAGATTACTGGAGGCATGGATAAAGATGGATTTCCTATGCGTCCAGATGTTGGTGGACCTAGAAAGGTAAGAATACTATTATCAAATGGTGTAGGATTCCATCCTAGAGATAAACCAGCATCAAAAAAGAAGAAGAAAAGACTTCGGAGAAAAAATAAAGGGCTTAGAAAGAGGAAGACGGTTAGAGGTAATATTATCAGTGATGCTATAGCACAGATAAATGCTGTGCTTATACCTTATAAGTCTCCTAAGACAGAAGCAGAGGAGGCTCAGACAACATGAAGATAGAGAAAGTAGAGAAAGATTGGTATAATAAGCTATTGAATAGAAGGGAGCTTGAACTAGTCTTCCTGTATGAATCGTCCACCCCTAAACGTGAAGAAGTTAAGAAATTCATCTCTGAACAGTTTGATGTACCTATTGAAAGAGTTATAGTAGAAGAAATTAGAAGTTTCTTCGGCTCCCGGAAAGCTAGAATACATGCTCACATATATGATGATGTAGAATATGCTAAGAGGTTCGAGAGAAAACATGTATTAAAGAAACATGCACAGTTAGGTGTGGAGAGTGAGAAGATTGGGAAAACAAGCTAAATTATGGAGAAAATATACCGTGAAAAATAATATGCTTAATAAGCTAGTAGTTTTCTGCCCTAGATGTGGAGAAGGATACATCATGGCTGAACATCCAGATAGATACTATTGTGGAAACTGCCATTTCACAAAGTTTAAAACAGTGGAAAAGAAAACATAACATAAAATACTATCTAAAGTTTCGAGAATATATCAAACATCTTGGATACGCTAGTCTGCTTTATCACTCCATATTGATATGATAAGAATGGTGTAGCCCCCCACTTTATCTTAAATCTTCTTACACCTTCATTTATTCCAAGCCCCATATTCACATATCTTTTTCCTTCATTATAAGAGATTCTTAAAGAATGGTATAATAGGAAATCTGAAACTCCAGGAACATATCCATCAACTCTATTAATGAAATTGAACATGTAGAAAGAATATTCGCCTAGAGGAAGATCAATTATATTGAAACCTGCTAATCCACCATCTTTTCTAAATGCATTAATAACCTTGACAGTATTAGATCTAGAAAGATAGTAGTCTAAGCGGCTGCAGACGTAATCCATGTATTTTTCAACATCAGGTCTTTTTAGAAAATCCATCATAATTCTTCTATGATATTTCGTTAAGTTCTTATCAACTTCTATATCCAGCTCTCTAGATCCTCTGGAAACCATGTATCTCAACTTCTTATCCATTTCTCTAACAGGAAGAGTTAATCTATAATAGTTATCTGATTTAACTTCCTCGAATCTCAAACTTCTAGGTAGCCATGGAGCTATGACAATTATATCTTCTATCTTTTTGTCTAGACTTTCATGAATCATCTTAACAATATCTTCTTCTCTATATTCTCCGCTGATTGGGTAGCCTATGATCACGATTGTCTCTCCACCTGCATATACAAGATAGCGTCCATATACTTTAGCCGTTAAATTGGAAATAGATTCAAAATAATCTATTATCTGCTCAGGAATATATGGTTCTAAAAATAAACTCATTCACCGACCTCCAAGAACTCTTTTATCATCAATGGATCTTTAAGCATTCCGTAGTCATTATTAAAGAAGACATATTTATGTAAATCGTTAGCTTATGCATTCATCGTTATCTCAATATTACTAGAGTCTAAAAATAGATATAGTAAATAAGTGTTAAGTAATTCTAAAAAGCTTTACTAGTCAAGACTAGTCGAATACTAATGCATTTCCAACTAGTTCATGAACTCCTCCAACTGTTATGGGTAGCTTGTAATGGTCGAAGTATTCAGTAAATGCTGCTTTGTCTATTGCACATATACATGCTAAGAAGTTTGCACCAGTTCTCTTTATAGCTTCAAGCTTCGGTCTAACAGCTTTAAGCCTTAACTCAATCGTCTCATCTGCAAGTAATCCTCCACCTGCACAGCAGCATATAGTCTTCTCTCTATTTATGTTAGGGTCAAGCTCTACATAATTCTTACAGACATGCCTTAGTATGTATCTAGGTTCTTCTATTAGTCCTACGACTCTAGCAGGGTTACATGAATCATGATATGTAACGACGTATTGATTGTTTGCATCTGGGTTTAGCTTAAGTTTTCCATGCTTTATCAAGTCTGCTGTAAACTCACAGATATGAACCATCTTGGTGGATGCTGCATGCTCAAACTTTGTACCAGTTATAGGGGAGACAGGTTCTTCAAGGAAATCTATTGGTCCATTCATCGTATCCATGAAGGCATGGATAACTCTCCACATATGGCCACATTCTCCACCGAGTATCCATTTAACGCCAAGCCTTTTAGCTTCTTCAACAAGCTTCCTGTTAATCTTTTTCATATGCTCGTATCCAAGCCATGTACCGAAGTTACCACCCTCACTTGCATATGTGCTTATTGTATAGTCCAGCCCGATCAGGTGGAACATCTTTATCGCTCCTTTAAGCGTCCCCCAGTGGGGTCCTCCAAAGAAGTCTGCAGAAGGTGGAACGTATAGTATCTCTGCACCTTTCTTGTTTATTGGTACTTTAACATCTATTCCTGTTTCTTCCTTTATTTCTTCTTCAGCGAATTGCACGGCGCTGAGTAGAGCTGCTGGAGGTATACCCATATGGTTTCCTACTGTTTCACATTTAGCTATAGCTTCAGTAAGTGACCTCGGGCTGAGACCTATAGCTGTAAGAACCTCTCTACCAGCAATCATTATCTCTGCAGTATCTATACCATATGGGCAGAAGACAGAGCATCTTCTACATTGAGAGCATTGGTAAAAGTATGTATACCAAAGCTCAACGGTTTCCTCTGTAAGTTCTTCTGCTCCAACGAATCCTTTAAAGATCTTTCCTGTTAATGTAAAGTATCTTTTGTAGACTGATCTGAAGAGGTCTTGTCTTGCAACAGGCATATTGTTAGGGTCTAGTGTACCTAGGAAAAATGGACATTTATCTGTGCATGCTCCACATTTTACACATATGTCTAGGAAAAGCTTTACAGATCTAAACTTGTTTACTACTTCATCCATCTTTTTTAAAGCTACTTCTTTCCAGTTTGGAGGTAGATTAAATTGTGTATGACTCCACTCTCTAGGGAACGGTAGGTGCATCGTCTCCATATCACGTTTCCACGTAGCATAGAGTTTATACTTCCTTGCAGGTAGACTAGTATCTACTTTCATCTTCTCTCACCATCTGGTCCAATTGAATCTAATTCATCCTTAAACTTCCGATAA
Source organism: Candidatus Geocrenenecus sp. JGI 0000106-J15 (assembly GCA_000405685.1). GTDB lineage: Archaea > Thermoproteota > Nitrososphaeria_A > Caldarchaeales > Wolframiiraptoraceae > Geocrenenecus. The sequence continues at coordinate 10,825 of ASPF01000004.1, forward strand.
TACTCCTCCCAAGTAATTACTTCAACTGGATAATCCCATGGGTTTACATGCCTCTTCCATCTAGTTATATTTCTCATGTTTCTCGTGGTAGATAGTATCCATCCAATTAGGTGAGATATTTTACTGAATGGGACGTAGATAAACAGTATCTGGGCTAAAACATAATGTGTTAAGAACCATATGTTGTTAGGGGGTGGAATCGGGTTAAACCTTAAGAGACTGTACATATATTCGCTTACAGAGGCCATATCTACTAATCCAAAGCTTCTCATATAAACTCCCAAAAATACAATTGATATCAAAAGTACTAAGATTATGTAATCACTTAGCTTTGAGATATATCTCACGTTTGGAAGTAATATTCTTCTTACTAGGAGGAAGAATAATGCAGCTAGGAAGAATATCCCTGAATATAGCACGGCCTCATACCATCCGTATCCGATGACCTCCCAGAGCTCATGGAAGTATACATTGATTATGTGGGAGACCAATGTTATAGCTAAAGCTACATGGAAGACGTATCCTCCTATCCAGAGTTTTTTATTACCTTTTAACAAGCTTCTAAATGCAAAAAAGTCTAATGACATCCTCTTTAACACCCCCGTATATGTTACTGGAGCAGGAGCGACTGGAAATCTAACTGGAATTGGTATTGAAAGCCATCTCACCACCCGATATATCAAACCTAATATTAGTGTGAAGAATGCTATGTAGGGAGTTATATAGCCTATGAAGAAGATTAATGGATCCATCTATACGACCCCTCCTTTAAGATATACGAGTGACATTATCAAGACTATCATACCTATACCCGCAGCTATCCACTCTTGGTCATATTCTTCTCCTCTATAGTAGACATAGGTAACTAGACTCAAAATGATCAGGCTTGAAGCAATGTATCCAGCTGCAAGAGTCTGGTGACTTACTAGTATAGGGTTCAACGTCCATATCAAGACAGTCATTATAATTTGAACTAAAAGTAGAATAACTAAAGCAACCTCGATACCTCTAGCCAATACCAAACCACCTCTCAAAAGATCTCAATCTTCTTTCCACATTTCCAACCCTTAAGTCTGCAACATAAATTACTTTAAATGACTCTATAGTAGAGAAGGCTAAGAGGACTAAGCCGAATATCAACCATCCGAAGCCTAAGCTTTCACTTAACGATCCATAGATAATCCTGAATGATAGACCTGCACACATTATAGTCAATAAGAATTTTACAGATGCCCAGACATACTCTTTGGGATGAGGAGATTTTTTCTCTAGCATTGTTATTTTCAGTTTACTAAACTTCTCCCATACTAGTTGAGGAGGCTTTACTAGCTTCAACCGATATATGTAGGCGGCTAGGAATATTATTATCGTCGGGATAACTATTGAAAGGATGGCGATATCTGAAGGTATGTATGAGCCTGCTGTTACCCATGCTAGATAGGTCATTAAGATTATCTGGACTGTTATCCAGACTCCTATAGCTATGAAGAACGGTCTCTGCGAAGGATGCTTATCTTTCCATCTATCTATGAATGGTAGGAATATGAAGACCAATGTTATGACTGTGAGAGTTGCTATAAAGAACTTGAAGCCTGTCTCTCCAAGTACTTCGATAAACTCTGTCTTAGCTATTGCATATGTCCACATAAAATACCATTCAGGCATAGGTATGGTTACAACACCAGGAGTATACTTTTCATGTATTCCGAATGGATAAATTATTGATGCTGTCAATATTGACGCAACATAGACACAGACCAAGATTACGAAGTATAAGAATATGTTTGGAAACCATGGAATGAGCTTCTTCTCTTCTTCTGGGATATCTTTAGATAAAGGCTCTGTTATTCCATGGACCTCGAATATATGTAGCTTTACAGCCAGTAAGATGATTAGTACTGCAGGTAGCAGAACTGTGTGGAATGTAAAGAATCTTCTAAGTAATTCTACATCTGTACCATATCCTGAGACAACGTACTCTAGGAAACCGCTTAGAGGCTGAGGGAGATGCTTTATTATTGTTATCCCGAATCCTACAGCTGCGTATGAGAGAGCATACCATGGAAGAAGATAGCCGGTGAACCCCATCAGTAATGTAACTAAACCCATAAGCATACCTACAATCCACATCAACTCTCTAGGCCTTCTATAAGCAACAACAAAATAATTCCTCATAAAATGTAGAAATGCAATGAAGATCATGGAAAAAGCTGAATAGATATGTATGTTTCTAATAAGATTTCCAAAAGGAACTTCTGTAACTATCCTGCTAACAGATTCCCATGCAGTATCTGGGTGGGGTTCATAGTATTGAAGAAGTATTATGCCCGCTATACCTGCCATGAAGAAAGCTATAACAGCTATAGCACCCAGCCAGTAAGATGGATTCCTAAGAGAATACTCTGGTGCAGGCCGGAGAATAGTCTTTGTAAACCCAAAATTCTCGTCAAGCCATTCCGTAAACCTATTAATAATATTCTTCCTTCCACTCAATTTAACCACCTAGATCTTCTCTTCTAGGAACGTCTCTGTCACAAGCTTCTTCCCAAGCATGATCCTCTTTAATTCTTCAGGATTGTTAGAGCATTGAGTAACTCCTGGTACGGCGGGAGCTGGTGGAGCTAGAGCAACTGCGTAGATGTCTCCTGAGGTCTCATCATATTCTAGTACAACTTTACATAGACTACAGAATGGTGGGCCTGTGAGTACTTCACCATCTTTCTCAAGGTCATAGAGTGCTGCATGAGCTGGACAATAAAGTAGATTCTTATCTGGATATAATTCTAGGATGTTTGGTGGTACAGTCTTTAAATAAGTTAATTTTTCTGGGTCTCTCGCCTCTTCGGGTGGGATGTAAATTGTACCATAATATCTAGCATGCTGACATATCATTACATATGCAATTATATCTTTATCTGGACCTGCCCCTGAAGAAATGCTTTTTCCCGCCTTCACGAGTAGGCATGGAATATCCTTAGTAGGATAAGAAAATATATACCATGTTTTAGGTTTAATCTCGTTAACATTAGTTAACCTTACCCGTGGCCACTCAGGAATCTCCAGAACGGCTGGACTAATAGATTTTAAGAGTGAAGCTACGCCACCAAGACCTACAATAAATGAGAGAGATGTTATTATTTTAAGTGCTGTCCTTCTCTCCTGAGATACTCTCTCCTCACCATGTTCTGCGTGGCTCAATCAAATCACCTATAAATCGTTATTTATAGTATATCTAGTTGCCATTAGCTATTTTAGACGCAGCCTGTTGGCTTCGGTAGTCCCGCTACTTTACAAGCACCTTTCGCAGGCCCAGAGGGGAAGAGCTCATAGATCTTCTGGAGAGAGAATCCTGTCTGCTTTATAAGCATCCGTATGGGTGGAGCTACACCGTATTTCTGCCAATATTCTCTTAAATAATTTATTACTTTCCAATGTTCATCGGTAAGCTTCTCTACTCCTTCGAAATGCTTAGCGAAGAATTCCGCAACTTCTGGACTCCATTTCTCAGGTTCCTGGAGAAATCCATCCTCATCCACTTCAAACTTCTGTCCTTTAAACTCTAGGTGAGGCATGTTCTGTCCACCTTCACTATAGAGAGACATTATGCGGGTATTTAATTCTTTTCGTGTAAAAATCTACATCTCGAATTATAAAACACCGATATTAAGTTTAATTCTTGAGTACTTAAAATCTTTGTTTATTCATCTAGTCTATGTTGGTTTTAGTATAGGTATATACTTTTAAGATCTTGTCTAGTTCATCCTTGTTTACATTTTTATAGTTTTTTCTAAGATTTTCTATTAGGGGATTTAGTATCCTCTTAATTATCGCTCTAGACATGTCATCTATGATCTCTATGCTTTTCTCATCGAGCTTAATAGTCCTCATCATAGATAACGCTTCTGAAAATTCTTCAACTCTAACTCTCTCTGCATAACAGTAAATTTTAGAGATTAACTCTTCAATCCATATAGTTTCTAATCTTTCCAGAAACCTCTCTACATGATCCTCAATTAATGTTTCTATCTTCTCTAATTCTCTAATCCTATCGTAGATTGAGTAATCAATGTATTCTTTAAGGTCGTCTAAGGTTATAAGCTTTATATTTTGTAGTTTTGAGACTTCGGGATCAACGTTTCTTGGAACTGATAAGTCAATTATTAATAGAGGTTTATCTCTCTCCTTGACCGCATCTGCTATTCTTTCTCTAGTTATAATGTAGTGAGGTGCAGAAGTTGTAACAAATATTATATCTGCTATTTTTAGATAGTTTTCAATTTGGTCTAGTCTTAACGCTATTGCCCCGCTCATGTTAGCTAAATGAATAGCCTTCTCATAAGTTCTATTAGCAAATAATAATGTAAGCTTTCTATAGTTTTTCTCCATTAATGCAGAGTTTACCAACTCACCTGTCTCTCCAGCACCGATTATAAGGATAACTTTATCATTTAGATTTCTAAGTATTTCTTCAACTGCCTCAACAGCGACGTGAGCTAAGCTTAGCCTCTTTCTACTTATCTCTGTCTCAGATCTAACTCTCTTTCCAATCTTAATAGCTTCTTCAAATATCATTTTGAGTAGTAAAGACAAACTATTAACAGCTAATGCTTTATAGTATGCTTGTTTCACTTGACGTAGGACCTCTTGCTCACCTATGACCATTGATTCAAGACCAGAAGCCAGTCTGAATAGATGCCTAACTACTTCAATACCCTTAATGGTTACAAAACTTTTTTTAAGATTAACATCTCCAGTTAGGTCTCCCCAAATACTTACTACATCTTCTATAACTTTCTCATCTCTTAACTCAAGGAAGATCTCTACTCTATTACATGTCTGGAGTATAGCTACACCTTCGACTCCACTAATATCCTTAAATAGTTTAAGTGTTGATTCTAGGTCTCTAAAGAAAGCTTTTTCAAGCATAGATATGGGTAACTGCTTATGGTTTAAGAGAAGACCATGAATGTTGCTCAAAGACATCTTACATCAACTAGACATAGATACTTCATGGTTCTTAAAAAGTTTCTATAAATCACATTGAGTTACAAGATAAGTTTTAATCTAAGTTTTAAGAGCTACTTATCTGATGCCCTACTTAGATAATGAGATATTCTATGAAGTCTATGGTGAAGGTAGACCTATCTTAATGATTCATGGCGCATGGGCTTCTCATGAATGGTGGAGAATGCAGATTCCTGAATTCTCAAAGAAGTATAAAGTAATCGCAATTGATGTTAGAGGTCATGGTAAGTCTGCTAGATTAGAGAAGCCTACAAATGTTAAGAGGCTTGCTGAAGATGTAGATAGAGTTCTAGACCATCTAAACATAAACGAAGTTGTATTAATAGGTTGGTCAATGGGTGGGATCATATCAACTCAATATTATTTTGAACATCCTGAAAAAGTAAAAGGATTGATACTTATCTCAAGTAGACTCCATAAGAGAACTGGAATGCTTATAGAAGCATATCTTAGAACTATGCGTGAAATGTTTACACTCTTTATGGATTTTGCAGATTTTGAAGGTTTTGAATCATTAAAATATGGTGATCAAGTAAAGAAAGAAGTTGAGAAAATGTTCTCAAAATCTACAGATCCTGAGATTATTAACTGGGCGATCGAAGACTTAACCAAAAACAGGAGAAGAGATTACTTAAACATTGTTAAAACGATAGCTAAATACGATGCATTGGATAAGCTTCATACAATAAAAGTGCCGACTCTCATAATAGTTGGAGATAAAGATGAGAGGACGCCGCCTGAATTCTCTAAGAAGATCCATGAGAAGATCCCTAACTCTAAGCTTGTTATAATTGAGGGTTATGGACACTACGTCTTGCTGGAGAGACCAGATATAGTGAATAGAGAGATACTGAATTTCCTAGAGAGTATAGGCTACCGCTAACTTTTATGAGGCCACATCGTTAACTTTCTAAATATTTCTGGGTTATGTAGGAAGTGTAGATGCGTATACATTGCTAGAAGATTCTCCTTCATTACTCCATCATGTAGTCCATCTACTCCATATCCTCTCTCAACTCTAAAAGCAAAATCTACCTTCTCTCTTAGATTTAGTCGAGAATAATGGAATTCATGACCTATCAAACGTTGGTTAAGATCTGTCAAGGGATTATCTCTAATCGTTGATAGATATACATATCCATGACCCACAGGTCTTCTACTCATTTCTATCTGACCATCAATTAACCCTATCATCTCATATTCCTCACCGCTAAAGGTCTTAACACTACTCGATAGATAGATTAACCCACCGCATTCAGCATAGATCTTTAATCCTCCTTCATACTTCTTCTTAATATCATTTTTTAAGGGTTTATTCTTCTCAAGCATCTCAGCATAAACTTCTGGAAATCCTCCCCCGATGTAGAGTAGATCTACATCTGGAAGCGATGAATCATTAATCGAGTCGATATAGTATATTTTACCAGCTAGTGCCTCGAGAAACTCTACATTTTCAGGATAGTAGAATGAAAATATACTGTCTCTGATAATCCCTATTTTTATACTAGATCTAGCTATAGGATGGGTTTCTCCAGATTCAGGAGGACATATTTCCTCTACATTGGAAGCTAGCTTGACCAGGTTATCAACATCAATTTGGCTACTGACTTTTCTTATAATCTGTTTTAACTCTTCTATTTCACTAGTTCTCTCTGAGGCAGGGATTAATCCTAAATGTCTATACTTCATCTTCTCCTCGATAAGACTATCTCTATAGATGACTCCAACAATCTCTAATTCTTTAAAGTTTTCTCTTAAAGCATAGATTATCTTTTCTCTTTGTTTTTCATGAGCTATATTATTTAATATTATTCCTCCAATCCTTACTTCTCTATCGAATTCCAAGAATCCTTTGATTATAGCTAAGAGACCTCTATTAATTCTTTCAGCATCTACTATTAAGACAACTGGTGCTCTAAGAATCTTTGATAACTCTGCTGTACTCCCTCTCTCTGATACTCCATCTAAGCTATCATAAAGTCCAAAAACACCTTCTATTACGCATATGTCTGCATCCTCGACCGCTTTACAGAAAGATGTAATAATAGTTTCTTTATTGAACATTATAGAATCGAGATTACGTGAAGACATGGATGAGAAAATGTTATGATATGATGGATCTATAAAATCTGGACCGATCTTGAATGGCTGTACTTTGTATCCATGTTCTCTAAGCAGATTGATGATAGCGGAAGTAACGAGTGTCTTCCCTATCTTACCGCTAACACCTGAGATGATTATTCTAGGCTTATTCATATCTTTCACGTCTTCCTAATTCTAAACCATACTCTTTCAATATATCCTCCAATATTTTCTCAACAGAGTATTCATTACCCAATCTCAAGGCATTTCTCAGATCATCATTATTGAAGACTTCATAGTATATTTTTAGCCTCGTCTCAGGGTTGGAGATACTCCTTCTAACGATCTTCTTAACCTTGTACATTACCTCTGCTAACTTTATCAATTCTTTTTCTCTACTAAGATATTCTATGACTTTCTGTAATGCTTCTCTTGCAACCATGCTGCTCTTACCTTCAGTAGTTATTGCAACTCTGAATGGACCGATGGAGGAATCTATTGGTACAACGAGGTCTGTCTTCTCAGCATCATTGGCGAGGTTCAGTAATGCTTTATGTTTTCTAGCAATGTTCCATATCTTATCGTTGTATTCTTCTGTCTCTAATGTAACCATTACGATGTCTGAGAGTTTGATGTATTCTTCAAGCTTTTCTTCATCAGCTACATCTCCTTTAACTATTTCTATAAAACCTCTATGGCTAAGCTCTAATATCTTATCATCGAAGCTTCTACTATATACTACGATTCTAGCCCCAGTCTTAGAATACTTCTCAGCTCTTATCGCTCCTTCTCTTCCACCACCTATGATCAGAATAGTCTTGTCGGATAGATCGATGAAGAACGGCATCCTCATAAACTTCAACTAAAGCTCTAAAAGGACCCTTTAAAAACATTAAGATGCAAGCCTACCTTAAGTATGATTCAAGATAGAAAATAATATGAGACCGTCTAGTTCTAGTGTTTACAACCTTACTAGCTCTATCTCGCCAGATAGAAGGATCCTTACTCTAAAAAGTTGTTGTAAAACAGCTTTGGTTAATAGACCCACATTGTACTGATTTCTTTCAAGGATATGTGAGAAAGAATTTAAAGAAAAGTTCTTAAGAGTCTAATGATTAGAGAAGGCTTAACACTAAACTTGGTTGAATTCTCTAGATACTCCAAATCAACCCGACTTGGCCCATCCTTTCAACATCATCTTGAGGCTCGTTTCTCTAAGAAGCTTACAAAATAGTCTCCCCGCAGCTACAGATCTACTTAAAGTTTTTAATTCGGCAGCCGCATTCTCAGCTCTTGATATGCAGATTTTCAGGCCTTACATTGACTGGCATATGTCTGCGCAGGTGCTGGATGACCGGAGGCTGGGGAAGCAGAGGGTGGAGGCGAAGCAGGTCATGATGGCTATTCTACGCAAGATGGGCTTAATAAAAGATGAGAGGCGTGGCTGGCTCAACCATCCAATAGTCCTTATGTACTATAATGGTGGCAGACCCCATTTCAAGGATCTCGGCGGCTACTTTAACGCCTGCATTGAGGAGTGGAGACGCCGCGGGATGAGAAGCCAGATCAGCTTATCTGATATAGAGCATCTGATTTTAGGAGCAGGATCGGCTGAGGGTCATCCATTGACACATGTACACGAGGTAGAGTATCGGAGAGTCCTGATACTGAAGGAGCCTGAGCATTATCTGAAAGCTTTTCAAAGAGAGGAGATAATCGAGGTTTTCGAGACCGAGCCCGTGTTAATAAGCGGGGTCAACAGCTGGATCTTCAGGGGTAGTAAGCTTTACGAGTCCAAGCTGAGGAAAGCCATGAAGATTGCTAAACGGCTGGGAATAACATAGTTGAAGAAGAGATTTAGAGATTGAAGAATACTCAAAGGAGCCCATCCTTTAGCCTGAACATTTAGAGGGTATGGAAATCAGGCAAGATAAAGTCAACCAAATCTATTAAGATCTACCATGAGAGCTCAACACTTTCTTTTAACAGATCTCCGACGGTGTCTCCCACGACCGTCGGCTAGTGGATGTATAGCCTGTCTCCACCATTGTTCTCCGCCTCGATAAACTTCTTCTCGTTATCTCAGGCGCTTCTTCCATATATCATAATCTCGAGAAGCTTCTCTAAGGTGATCGAATGATCAAGAACAGAGGTTTAAAAATTATGAAGAGATGCGTTAGAGCTTACAGTAGAGGATGTTAACATCTTCTAGATACAGCGGAGAAGAATTAGGCTGAAGACATGATGAGAGGGATTTAACTATAGTTAATATGGTTAATGCTCTCAGCAAGGGGAGAGCTGTCATAGAGTAGAATATATATCTAGCTTTCATCAACACCTCATTGAGATAGATTGAGTTTTGAAGAAGTAGGACTGCTTAAAGAGAGAGCTCAAATGTTTCTGGAGAATGCAAAACGTCTAATAGAAGAAGGAGTCTATGACCTAGCAGCATTTAACATAGAGCAGTACTGTCAGCTATTTTTGAAGTATAAGCTCTTGATACAAACGGGTACTTATCCAAGAACCCATTCCTTGACACGACTTGTGAATGAACTCTCAAAACTAGCTTCAACGCTTAGTGTACTAATCAATAAAGAAGAATATCTACTAATGTTGACGAAGATCGAAGATGCATACATTGGTTCAAGATATCTTCCAAGAAGATATAGCAGAATAGAGGTGGAGGCGATGATGAGATTTGTAGTTGAAGTGGTGAAACCGCTTGTCGAGAAGATCTAGCTTCGACATCTATATAGAGGGGGGAAGACGTTTAAACTATCTCTTCAACAATCTAAGAAGAATCCTCGTAGATGTTAAGCATGAGATACAGTTGTTACTACCAGGGTCAGATGTATACTTGTTCGGTTCTGCAGCTAGAGGTAGATATACTGCTTTAAGCGACATAGACATACTAATCATATCAGATATAGAAGATCTAGAGCAGATCAGTAAGATAAAAGCCTCCCTTAAACGAAAATATCTAGGATATCCATTTGAATTCCACATAGTTAACAAGCCGACCTATGATAAATGGTATAAGAGGTTTTTATCAGAAGAAGAATTAATAAAAATCTAGATGAGAGCCCTAGAGCAAGAAAGACTATCTAGTTAAACTTTTTCCATAATACTTATGGAAATCTAGATATCTTATGTCTAGCTTTACTCTTCTTCAAAACGATTAATACCTACTTAAGTTCTACAGTCTATTTCTACATCTTCTCTGTTAATGATCTTTTCACATCCATCAAGGTATATAAAACAAGACAATTTAACTTCAAGATAAAATACTCTTAAATCTAAACTTGTAAAATTTTGACGCTTCATAGATTTCTGAGAGCCCCTCTAGAAGGTATCTTCCATGGTTGATAATCATGTAGAAGATCAAGTATAGAAGCTTAGCAACATTGACTAGGTTTCTTTTAAAAGTAAACCCAGATGTATAAGTTTAATTATACAAGAATAGTAGATTATGTATAGATTTGGAGGTAATGTAGATTGATGAATCTACGTGAATCCATGAAAAGTGATTTCCCCTCCGTTAGGTTAAGAAGGCTTAGAAAGAATAGTAGTATTAGAGATCTGGTTGCTGAAGTAAAGATTGATTCATCATCTCTAATAATGCCCTTGTTTGTGAAGGAAGGGCTCGATGGACGTGAATCTATTGATGGTATGCCTGGACAGGAAAGGTTATCTATTAAAGAATTGTTAAAAGAAGTAAGCGAGTTACTAGACCTGGGAGTAAAAGCAATTCTCTTATTTGGTATACCCTTGAAGAAAGATGAGTTTGGATCTTCTGCATATGATAAAGATGGAGTTGTACAAAGAGCTGTCAAGGAGGTTAAGAAGAATTTTGGAGAAGAAGTTACTGTGATTACAGATGTTTGTTTATGCCAGTATACTAGTCATGGCCACTGTGGAATCCTCTTAGAGAAAGACATGCAGAAGATCATTGAAAATGATAAGACGATTGAGGCTTTAGCTAAGATTGCTCTAAGTCATGCTGAAGCTGGAGCTGATATCGTGGCCCCTTCAGATATGATGGATGGAAGAGTAGGAGCGATAAGGAGAGCTCTAGAGGATGCTGGATATACTAACACAGCGATAATGTCTTATTCAGTCAAGTATGCTTCAAGTCTCTATGGTCCTTTCAGGTCTGCCGCCTACTCAAAGCCAGCCTTTGGCGATAGGAGAATCTACCAGATGGATCCAAGAAATGTCAGGGAAGCTCTTAGAGAAGTTGAACTAGATATATCTGAAGGTGCAGATATAGTCATGGTTAAGCCGGCATCATGGTATCTAGATATAATATCTCTCATCAAAGACAACTTTAATGTTCCAGTTGCAGCTTATTCTGTTAGCGGTGAATATACTATGATTAAACTTATAGCTGAGAAGGGCTTGATAGATGAGAAGCAGGCTGTATGGGAGCAACTACACTCCATAAAAAGAGCAGGAGCAGACATGATAATCACATACTATGCTAAAGAATATGCTAAATGGACTAGAGACGGAATTCTAAGTTAAGTAGAAATATAGAAAATTTCAACTCAGCTCAATTCTCCTCAACGAGCTCACAGAGGGCATTCAGGTACTCCTAGCCCCCCTCTTCAATCGACATAACACTATGGATAACTCTAGTTTTATAGATCTTTACTTTCTACAGGGATTATTGTATCAAGTCTCTTCCTAATTCTCGGAGAACTCTTTGAATAAGATTTCACGCTATCCGTTACCTACATATTTGATTAACTATATCTCTTGTATAGTTTTGTAGAATCATCATCAGTACAAGTGAAGTTGATTGATGTAGTAAGGATCTAGCTTCTATCCATTGAATTGTTCAGGTCTAGTTCAAGGGATCCGGCTTAGGAATCTATACACTAAATCTTAAAGGAAAAACATTTTAGGATATTAGAGTTAGTATCTAAAGAAGGATATGGGTTCCTTTGAATTATATGAGAGAGCAAAGAAAGTTATTCCTGGAGGGGTTAATAGCCCTGTAAGAGCTTATGAACCTTATCCATTTTTTGTGAAGAAAGGTTTGGGTTCAAGGATTTACGATGTAGACGATAAGGAATATGTTGATTATGTCATGGGTTATGGTGCGTTATTGTTTGGGCATGCTCCTAGGATGCTTATAGAGAGATTAAAGAAGATAGTTGAAGATGGTATTCTATACGGTGCACCAACAGAAGAAGAAGTATTATTAGCTGAGAAGATCCGAGAACTCTACCCATCCATCGAGATGGTTAGGCTTGCTAATAGTGGCTTGGAAGCAACAATGCATGCGGTTAGATTAGCGAGAGGATACACTGGTAGGAGGAAGATACTGAAATTTGAAGGATGCTTCCACGGTTCCCATGATTCTGTATTAGTTAAAGCAGGCTCCGGAGCTTTAACTTTTGGAGTACCTTCAAGTTATGGTGTGCTGGAAGACTTAGCTAAGCATACCCTTGTATCAAGATTTAATGATATAGAATTGACTGAGAAGATCGTTAGAGAAAATCGAGATGATCTTGCAGCCATAATTACTGAGCCTGTAGCGGTAAATGTTGGATTAATCAAGCCAAAGATAGATTTCCTAAAAGCTCTTAGAGAACTTGCAGACTATTCTGGGGCAGTATTGATATTTGATGAGGTAGTAACAGGATTCAGGCTTTCTCCTGGTGGCGCACAGCAATACTACGGAATAAAAGCTGATTTAACAACTCTTGGTAAAGTGTTAGGTGGAGGTCTACCTATATCTGCTTTTGGTGGAAGAAAAGATATAATGAAGAATCTTGCACCAGCTGGTAAGGTTTATGCCTCTGGAACATATAGTGGAAACCCATTATCTACGAAGGCAGCTTTAACCGTGCTAGATTATATAAAAGAAAATCCAACCATTTACCCTGAGATGAGAAGGAAAGTAGAGAAAATGTGTAAGAGTATAGAGGAGATCGCCTCTGGTAAATCTTTAAAGATAACTGTGAATTATATTGAGTCAATGTTCCAGATATTCTTCACTGATACTGAGATCTTAAGCTACGATGATGTAAAGAAATCAAATATAGAATTCTTTAAACAATATTTCAACCACATGTTAAAGAATGGTGTATTCATTCCTCCAAGCCAGTTTGAAACATGCTTCCTCTCAACAGCACATACAGATAACGATATAGAATTAACAATAAATTCTATTGAGAGTTCTCTTTCTCAGATAAAAAGATGAAGCTTAGAGTAGGAACTCGAGGTAGCCAGCTTTCACTTATCCAAACGATGGAAGTAATTGATAAACTAAAAACCAAGTTCCCAGAGATAGAATATGAAATAAAGATTATAAAAACTAGAGGAGATATAGATCTGGAAACTCCACTCTACATGATTCCTCAGAAAGGCATATTTGAGAAAGAGATAGACCAGGCTCTACTAAGAAGAGAGATAGACTTCGCTGTTCACAGTATGAAGGATTATCCAACCAAGCTACCCTACGAGCTCGTTATAGCTGCTGTGCCAGAGAGATGCAGCCCTTACGATGTATTCATTTCTAGAGATAGTTTAAGCTTAAACGATCTACCTAGAAATAGCATTGTAGGTACGAGTAGTCTTAGAAGAGAATCCTTCATAAAATATATTAGAAATGACTTAGAGATAATTCCAGTTCGAGGAAATGTTGAAACAAGAATCCAGAAGATGCTTAGAGGAGATGTTGATGCTTTAATTCTAGCGGAGGCAGGATTAGAAAGGATCGGGGAGAAGATAAAGTATGAAAGACTGTCTATCGAGGATTTCACTCCTGCCGCTGGTCAGGGAGCATTAGCTGTAGTAGCTAGGAGGAATGATCAAGAATTAATTAAAATCCTCCAGAGTGTAAATCATTACAAGAGTTGGGTTGAGACAATGACTGAACGTAATATTATCTCTCTACTAGATGTTGGATGTAAGACACCCATCGGGGTATACGTTGAAATGAGTATAGATGGATTAAACATAGCTATCTCAACTGTATCAACAGACTATTCCAAGAAAGTACACATACAGACATTCAGCAAAGACATCGATATCTCGAGAGCATCAATAGATGCAGTTAGATTGTTCAAGGAGAAGGGTGGGCTAGAGATCTTAAACGCTTGGAGAAGAATCTACGATTAGGTAGATTCACTTAGGCAACATCTAGATTAACAGCTTAAATATTATTGCCTGATATCTAATTATGGTCATATTTGATTGATGATGAAGAATATAGAAGATGGATAGAGATGTCAAAACGGACATTGCATTCAGCGGAAGGTGATATAGAAAGAGAGGACCATAATTGGGCATGCTTTAAAGCTCATCAAGCTGCAGAATACGCTGTGAAAGCCCTCCTACATGGTCTAGGATTAGCGCCAAAAGGTCGTAGCATTTCCTTGCTAACACGTAGCATACCACGAGAGCTGGATCCTGATGAAATCTTGGACCTTGCTAAAACTCTAGACAAACACTACATACCGACAAGATATCCGAATGCTTGGAGCGAAGGTATTCCTACCGATTACTATACTTTAAAAGATTCTAGACAAGCAGTTTCATATGCATCCAAGATAATTAATTGGGTTGAGGAGAAATGGAAGTTATTAAGGAAAGAATAAAGCAGAGAGAAAATAATCAGAGAAGTAAGAAGATGGGTTGAAAGCATACAGTTCACTGTCACAGCAGTCATTATAGGGTCTTATGCAAGAGGTGACTTTAATGTATGGAGCGACGTTGACGTACTATTGATCTCAGATTGTTTTCTAGAAAATCCCTTAGGGAGGCTAAGACAGATAGATCCTCTGCCTGGTGTCGAGGCCATACCCTTAAGGATAGATGAGTTTAGAAAGCTAAGAGAAAAGAAAAATCTTATAGCTGTTGAAGCAGACACTACAGGCATAGTTATAAGAGATGATCTTGGAATCTTTAGTCATAAATGATGCTTCCATAAACCTTCTTCTCCAAAGACAAGTGCATATTCTTAATATGTTTAGAAGTGATGTAACGTTTAGATATCGGTATTACATTGTCTGCTTTTCTCAAGTTTTCTGAATAAAAGATTTATCATAGATTCAGCAAGAAAGCTTCCAACTTGAATAGATAGATTTCAATATGATTTCTTATGTAACTCTTTATATTTACAGAATGTATGGAATATAATGAGAGCTTATGGGTAAAGTGTATCTCGTTGGTGCTGGTCCAGGAGATCCCGAACTTATCACCTTGAAGGCTCTGAGAATATTAGAGAATGCAGATGTGGTGGTTTATGATAGACTAGTTAACGCTAAGATCCTTGAATACGCTGTTAAGGTGAAGGAGCTAATATCCGTTGGCAAGGAGAAGGGTGAGAGCTGGAAGCAAGAAGAGATAAATAAGCTGCTTATCGAGAAAGCAAGACAGTATGATGTTGTTGTTAGATTGAAGAACGGCGACCCTATGCTCTTCGCTAGAGGTGGAGAAGAATGTGAAGCATTAAAGTCTGCTGGAGTAATGTATGAAGTAGTTCCAGGAGTCTCATCGGCTCTAGCTGCTCCAACATATGCAGGCATCCCCATAACACATAGAGATTATTCATCTTCAGTAGCAATAGTTACAGGTCATAGGAGAGAAGGATATGGAAATGATGTAGAATACTTAAGAAAGATCTTCTCTTCTGTAGATACTGTCATAGTCTTGATGGGTGTATCGAATCTAGGGAGAATAATTGAAGAGGCTGTCGCATCTGGACTGCCAGCTTCCACCCCTGTAGCTATAATCGAGAATGCAACCCTTTCATCTCAGAGAGTTTTTACGGGTACCCTTAAGAACATTCTTGATATAGCGGAGAAGCATGATGTAAAGCCTCCAGCCGTTCTAGTCTTTGGTAGAGTCGTTGAATTGAGAGAGAAGTTGAAATGGATAGGAGACCAGTAGTCATATTACCGGGAACAAGAGATACATCTAGAAATATAATCAAGTACTTGAGAGATTTGGATATAGAATTCAAGATAATCCCTATCATCAATGTTATGATAGATTATGATGAAGTTGAGTCAGTCCGTAAAGCTTTTTCATCAGGTTTCACTCCATACATTAGTCTATTTACAAGTAAGACCGCAGTTAAAATAGTTAAGAAATTTATCCCAGAAGCTTGGAAGAATGCTGAAAAGTATTCACTAGCCATAGGACCTGGAACAGCTTCCTTACTAAGAAGACTAGGTGTAGTGAAGATAGAATATCCAAGAGAACACTCATCGGAGGGATTAATAAAATATTTAGTAGATCTTCCATACTTAACAGCTTTGGCAGTGTATTGTTCAAGTCAAGTTAATTCTCAATTAGAAAGATTTGTAAAAGAATACTTTAAACATTCTTATCTATGGAAACTCTACACTCTCTCTGATAAAAATAAATCAATGAAGAAGATAGTGGAATTTATAAGAAGAGACCAGGATAAGATGTACATCATTGTTGTCACTTCTCTGAAAATCCTTAAAGTTCTCTCAAGAGAGAATGAGTTATTCACAAAATATAGGAACGTATTTCTCTCAGTAATTAGCAAAAGATTAAGAGATGAAGCAGTAAATTTAGGATTGAAAGTCGACCATTATCCCTCAACCAATAATATCACAGAATACTATATTGAGCTGAGAAAATATGTCTCAGAATTAATATCTGATTTTAGTTAAGCCTGAAGTTTATAATAGTTGTCCATGATTGACTGAGATAGTGTTATTCCTATCAAGCTTTTAAGACATTATTAACTCCTCCTGAGATTATTATTCACAGTAGACTAGCATATTCTAACTTAGCCCAGTATATAGCATGGAGCTATTCCTAACACAATTTTTACCGAAAGAATTATCTAGATCGAGTTATTTTCTATTTAGGAGCCCAAATCTTTAAGATTGTCTACTTGTATTCAAAGTTACACCTATAATAAGTTACACATAAAGATAACCGTCAATATAGAGGCTCCTCCTTAGCTTCTAAATATCTCAATACTTGTAGATACATCATATCGAGACTTAGTTTGTAGTAAAATGATCATTGAGTAATAGTGTAGAATTTAAATAATAAAACTATGTCATATACTTGATTCATGAAGAATTCTTAAATGGTAAAATATGGCAGGAAAGATTGTAAAGTAGATAGCAGGATAGGTGTTTTGGAGAATGAATGAATATCTTACAGTTTTTACAGGTATCTACCTACCCTACATTACATTAGCGGTTTTCGGTCTAGCTGTTATATATAATTTCTTTAAGTGGATGTTTCTTCCGAGACCCGTCATGTGGGCCATATTCCCAGCTAAGAAGAGCCTAGTAAACATCTTATTCACTATTGCTCAGAGAATCTTTTCTCTGCCTGGTCCTAGAAAATTCGACAAACTCATATTTACGTTATCATGGATGTTCCATATAGGGCTGATTGTAAGCCTCTCGCTTCACGCTAAATATATCTTCACATCACATCTTCCATATGAATATGAGGTTGGAACTACTGCAGGGATGCTGGCCGCGATAGGTTCAGTAGGATTTATAATTAGAAGATATGCTGATAAAAGAGCTGACTCACACTTTGCAGATTATTTTGCGTTAATTCTTCTAATAATAACATTATCTTTGGGACAGTATATTCGTATGTTTAAGATGGTTGAGTCTACACATCTGTGGACTTGGGTGCAGGGAATACTAACTCTAAATCCTATTCTTCCTCCAGCTAACATTCTCTTCTTAATGCATATTCTGTTTGCACAAATATACATGATGTATCTACCCTTCAAGACACTCATACATCCAATTGCAATATTCTATGGACAGAAGATCATTCTCGACTCGAGACATGTAAAGGGGTGACATGCTATGAAAGTTGAGCAGATACACAAGGTTTTCGATGAATATAGAGGTCTTTCAGATAATAAACTACGACCATTTGAACAAAAGTCTGAACGCTTTCTGGAATCATTTAGAGGATTACTAGACAAGAAGAATAACTGGGCTTTTCTCTTACCGTTAAGATTAGCCTTAGAAGCATGCACCCACTGTGGTACATGTGCTGAAGCCTGTCCGACATATATTGGTAGTGGCAGAAATAAGATTTATAGCCCAGTCTATCGTGCTGACATGCTCAGGAAGATATACAGGAGACATTTTACATTAACTGGAAAAATCTTCAAGAAACTCATAGGAGCGGAAGAGATCACGGAGCAAGATGTAAACGCAATGGCTGAGGCGGCGTATCGATGTTCGATATGTAGGAGATGTGTTCTAGCATGTCCATTCGGTTTAGACAATGGATTAGTTATGAGGGAGATAAGGAAAATATTTGCTGAGCTAGGAATCGTACCCGAGGAGTTGAAGGAGGAAGGTGTAGATAATCAGCTAAAGTATGGTAGTGCTCCAAAGATACCATATGAAGCCTTGATGAATATTTTAGATTTTGTTAAAGGAGAAATTGAAGAGAATAGAAAAAACGTCAATGTTGAAATTCCAGTAGACAAAGTAGGAGCAAAGTATCTTATCATCAACAATGCTGGAGATTACATATCTTTCTTAGACACCATTAGGGGCATCGTTGAAATAATGAATTATGTCAACGTAGATTGGACTCTAAATTCTCCTAGAACAGGTGTATTTGATAATGTTAACTATGGACTATTTTACAGCGATAAAGACATGCTCCGCGTTATCCATGCTCATCTAGAGACAATCAAGAAACTTAAACCTGAATATGTTGTAGTTGGAGAATGTGGGCATGCTTACGATGTGCTAGGACATCTCATAAAAGATCTTATACCACCTGAAGAGAGACCTTTCAAAGTCATACACATAGTTGAACTATACGATAAATTCTTGAAAGAGGGTAAACTAAAGCTAGATAAGGATAAGAATATTGAACCAGTTACATTTCACGACTCATGCAAGATAGGTAGATGTGGAGGAATTTATGATGAGCCTCGAAGAGTTATAGCTGCGTCATGTAAAGATTTCAGAGAAATGTATCCCAATAGGGAGTATAATTACTGCTGCGGTGGTGGAGGAGGATTTGCATTAATGAGTAAATATAATTTCCTTGACTTCAGGATGAAAACATATGGTAGATTAAAGATGCAGCAAGTAAAAGATACAGGTGCTTCAACCCTCATAACTATATGTGCAAACTGTAAGAGACAAGTCTTAGATATGATTAGCTACTACAATCTAAACATTAATGTTTCAGGCTTAAGCGAGGTACTAGCTAACGCATTAGTCTACTAGACCTAAATCACACTAAGAATTCTAATGATTGAAGGATCCTAAAAATTAGGTTTAAGTTTAAGTCATGGATATAACAGTGTTTAATCGAACTTTTTGACAAGCAAAAATAAGAACCTAGTTGTTAAATGAGTTTTTCCATATGAAAAATTATATAGACCTGATATAGTAGATATAAGATGAGTTGAAAATGTCCGAGACACCATTACTGGATGAGTTGGAGAAGGGTCCCTGGCCAAGTTTTGTCAAGGAAATGAAGAGGATGGCAGACGTAAAACCTTATGCGAAGAACGTTTTACTACAGCTTGAGAGATCGTATAGAGAGAAGGTGACTCACTGGAAGCATGGAGGAATCGTCGGTGTCAGGGGATATGGTGGAGGAGTTATTGGAAGATATAGTGATCTACCTCCAGAGGTTATGCCTACGCCTGAAGTTCACACACTTAGAGTTGCTCAACCAGCTGGATGGTTCTATTCAACTAAAGCTCTAAGAAAGCTATGTGATGTATGGGAGAAGTATGGAACAGGCTTCATAAATCTACATGGGTCTACTGGAGATATAATATTGCTTGGAGCACCAACAGGAAATCTGCAACCATGTTTTGAAGAATTGATATCGATAGGTTTCGACTTGGGAGGCTCAGGAGGCGATGTTAGAACTTTAAGCTGCTGCGGTGGACCAGCATTCTGCCAATGGTCATGTATAGATACACTCGATATGTATCATGAACTTACAATGGAACTACAGGACGAAATTCATAGACCGAGGTTCCCATACAAGTTTAAGATTAAGATCTCAGGATGCCCAAACGATTGTGTAGCTGCGCTAGCTAGAGCTGACTTAGCAATAATAGGGACTTGGAGGGACTCGATAAAGATTGATCAAGAAGCTATTAAAGAGTATGCACGACAAGGTGTAAATATATCTGGTGTAGCCGCTAGATGCCCACCTCAAGCTCTTGAATGGGATGGTAAAGAATTGAGGGTCATCCCTGAAGATTGCACTAGATGTATGAGATGTCTAGGGGCTCTCCCGAAAGCTATTCTACCTGGAGATGAGAGAGGCGTATCAATACTACTAGGTGGCAAAGCAACTATATTGCAGGGTGCCTTCCTTGGATGGGTTATAGTACCATTCATGAAAGCTGATAAACCATACACTGAGGTGAAAGACTTAATCAGGAGGATACTTGACTGGTGGGACGAGAATGCGAGGACTAGAGAAAGGATAGGTGAGCTAGTCTATAGAGTTGGTATGAGAACTTTCTTAAAGGCTGTAGGTTTACCGCCGGTACCACAGATGGTCTATCTTCCTCGAGCTAACCCGTACTACTTCTGGAGTCCTGAAGAATTAGAGGAGGTGAAGTAGGTATGGCGGCAGAGAAGAAGTATATTACAGATATTGGTCCACCACACTACAGGGAGATGGTTCATCCAGTACTCTTAAAGAACTATGGTAAATGGAGGTACCATGAATATGTTGCTCCAGGTGTGATAAAGCATGTCTCAATGAATGGTGAGGAAGTCTACATGGTTAGAGCTGCAGTACCTAAGATCGTGAGCGTATACTTTGTTAAAGAATTATGCGATGTTGCTGATAAGTATTCAGATGGCTATGTAAAGTTTACGAGTAGACATAATGTAGAGTTCATCGTTACAGACAAGAAGAAGCTTGATGGGCTTCTCAAGGAATTAAAGGATAGAGGTTGGCCAGTTGGAGGAACAGGCCGTTCACTAAAAGCTATAATCCATACACAAGGATGGGTGCACTGCCATACAGCTATAATAGATGCGCCTGGGCTTGCTAAAGCATTATACGATGATCTATATGAATACTTTGCTAGAGATGATTTACCAGGCAAGCTTAAGATAGCTGTTGCATGCTGTCTAAACATGTGTGGGGCCGTACACTGCTCAGACTTGGCATTCGTTGGGATGCATAGGAAGCCGCCTGTAGTTAACGACGATATAGTCAGTAGGCTATGCGAAATACCTACACTTGTCGCAAGCTGTCCAACTGCAGCTATTAGACCTGCACCTGAGAAGAAGTCCGTCATAGTTAATGAAGAGAGATGCATGTATTGTGGAAACTGCTATACCGTATGTCCAGGAATGTTCATACATAATCCAAAATATGACTGTTTATCGATGTGGGTCGGAGGAAACGCTGTTGCTGGAGGACCACCTGAATTCTCTAGGCTTGCCATACCATATCTACCGAATAATCCACCTAGATGGCCTGAGGCAGTCCAAGCAGCTAGAAGAGTTATTGAGGTCTGGATAAAACACGCAAAGAAAGGGGAAAGGATCGGGGACTGGATAAAGAGGATCGGGTGGGAGAGATTCTTCACTCTAACAGAGATACCTTTCACAGACAAGCATATAGACGACTTTACATTCTCTCTCCCAACCTTCCGGACCACAACGCTTTTCAAGTGGAAGTAACATAGAATTGATGAGGGAGAATGGCTGAGGTAACTGAAGACATTAAAAACCAGATAATCGATTACTTGAAGAAGGTTAAGAGGTCAGTTACCAATAGAGATATTGCTAAAGCTTTAAAACTTGAGAAGAAAGTAATAGATAAAGCTGTTAATGAACTTGTCAATGAAGGAAGAATCGAATGGGTATCATTTGGTGGGGAAACAAGGATCAAGTTACCTGAATCAACAGAATAGCTGTCATTGCATAGTATCCTCCTAATTTTTTACTTTTTCGTATTCAACAAAAATATTTTCCAAAAACTATAGTTAAATTATAGGGGGCTCATCTTTACTTGGGTGTTAGGTACATGTATATAGTAAATGTAGACCGGGAGAAATGCACTGGAGATGGTGAATGCGTTACTATTTGTCCTGTATCTGTCTTTGAGTTACAAGATGGTAAAGCAGTACCAGTGAATGGAGACCAATGCCTCGGATGTAGGTCATGTGAAGCTGTTTGCCCCTCAGGCGCAATTACGATTACTGAGATGTAGCCTGTTATACGTTATAAGCTTTATAACATGTATAACATGGTTCTGGAAGATGAAGACTATCAGTACCTATATCACCAAAACTAAGTATTCTACTAATAAGATCTCCTTGACCTCCCCATGAATCAAGTCTTCTTTTATAGATACTTCTAAATCTTGAGAATTCTTTTTTATTATATATCTCTTCTAGCTTTTCTATTCTTATGTTTCCGAATGTTGTTTTAGGAATATTGTATTGTTTGTTCTTGAAGTATCTTGGGATAATGTTGTTTCTTAAGGGAACGTTTAGATAGACACATGGTGAGACAGATCCATCATATGAGATATAGATATTCTCTATAGGGTTCTCAGAGCATACTGCGACTTCCCTCATCTCCAAGGGGTAGTTATAGATTGATACTCCAAGCTCCTTCGCTTTCTCTTCACTCTCTCTAACTATCTCAACATACTCTCTTAGAGCCTCTCCTTCTGAGAATATCTTCATCTCGTAATGCTTTCTGCTTGGAATATAATCTAGGTTTGCACCAACCACCTCATCTACATTCAATCTTGATGCTAGCTCAACTACTTCTGGAAGCTCTCTTATATTTTGCTTTATTCTAAGGAATGTGAAGATTATCTTCAAGTCTCGAGCATTATTACTCCTCCTTAAACGTTCTAGACACTTTACATTCTCTATTATCTTGTTAAAGCTTGTGCCTATTCTGATAGATTCATGGGTTTCTTCTCTTGCCCCAGCAATAGATATAGCTATAGTATTGATACCATTCTCTATCAGTTTTCTAGATACCGACTCTGTTAAGAGCATAGCATTAGTAGTTAATCCAACTATCCCATCATTTCTACAAGCTACTCTAACCATCTCGAAGATGTCTCTAGATAGGAGAGGCTCACCCCATCCTTGAAGCCAGATAATCTTGAATCTCTCGAAATATTCTCTAAGCTTAAGGTAGTCTTCTAGAGCTAGGTCGCCATTACTCCATTCATCACTCATGAATGGTTTCGGACACATTAGACAGCAAGCATTACATCTAGATGAAACCTCTATCTGTAGAATACCACTAGAAATCTCCATGAACTCCACTCAAAGATGAGGTCATTAAACATATAAACATTACACTCAATCATCAAACTTTCGCTCTATGATGTCATCTAGGTAAGTATGGAAAGGAATCGTGTTAAATTCTAGAGGTATTAATTATTGTTCGTCATACTTTATTCTTTTACTGTTAGAGTTTTCTTCTTACCATCTAAAAGAATATCAAGTTTATTTATTATTTCTCTACCGATGAGAACTTCTTCTCCTATGTAGTCTGGCTCTACAGGTATGTAGACATTTACTTCACCTATATCTATTTCTAGATTTTTATCTTCTGATATTATTGAAGCTTCCACATTGTATACTTCACATTCGATGGCTTCGTTGAATGCTGAGCTAAGCTTCTCTACTCTAACTGGTTTAAGTCCTTCAAAGAAAGTAAGTAATACGAGGTTTGGGTATATTCCACCATCAAATCCAGTATCTATGATTGATGTTCCAGTAGCTCTCTTATGTATATCTTTACGTTTTAGAGTCAAGCGGAAAACTGGGATATCTTCTATCTTTACCCCTCTCGATGATAAACCATCTGGAAAATAACTATAACTCAGACTAAATTATCCAATCACTCCGAATTCTAATTTTAGAAAGCTTCGGAGATCTAAGCTTAACCAGAACACGTTCGCTCAACTTACTTAGGGCTGTTGGATATTTATTCGAGTATTTTTTGCTAATTTCTTTTCTAAAGTAATGTCTAAGGATACTTGCTATTACGGAGCTTCTATTACTACCACTCTCACTTACTATTCTGCTTAATTCTTTATATAATTCATCTGGAAGACTTATGCTTATCTTTTTCACACTAGTCATACCAGTATTACATGATACTATCGATATTTAATTCTTTGAATTAGATTTCCGTCTAAGTTAACTGACTAAAAGAGATTTTAGAACATTACTTTTTAGAAACTGTTTTAAAGCCTGTTTTTAAAGTTAACATTTTTTCCATGTAAAAGGATATAAGCCTTTTTGAATTACTTATTTCTGACCTATATGCCTGTGGACTGGTCTAGTTTATGGAAGAAAGAAGATTGGTGGGCAGTCTGGGTTGGCTTCATAATAATCCTCATAGGTCTAGTAGCTGCCGCAGCAACGGGATGGACGGCACAACCATTCCTACAACCATGGACAGGATGGTATCTAAATATCGAAAAGCTAGCTATAGATGCTCAACATGGGCTTGGATGGATAGCAGTCTTCATCTTTACATTGATTCTAACATTGATAGGGGTATGCGCTATCGAGGGAAGATTCGTTAAAGAATACATCCCAGGATACCTAGTAATGTTCATCCTTGCATGGATAGCGGTTGCAATTGGAGCAGAACCAACAGTTATTAAGAAGTACGGACTTGAATATCCGTTGTGGGCATTATTAGTGGGTCTACTTATTAGCAATACTGTCGGTGTCCCGAAATGGCTTAAACCAGCTGTCAGAACAGAATTCTTCATAAAAATAGGTCTGGTAATCTATGGTTTAACCGTAATATTTACAAATCTCATTGTAGCAGGAGCTATCGCAGTAGTCCAAGCATTAATAAACGTTCTTGTAATATGGTATGTTGCATTCTACATCTGTAGAGGCTTTGGACTGGACAGAGAGTTCTCTACTATAATGGCTACAGGAGTATCCATCTGTGGTGTATCGGCAGCGATTGCTGCTGGAGGAGCAGTTAAAGGAGATCCAAAATACATTAGTTACACGATCTCGTTGGTCTTAATAACCGCTATACCCATGCTTATCGGAATACCCTATGCAGTAAAGGCCTTAGCGCCGTATATAGGTCAATACTGGCCTCATGTTGGAGGAGCATGGATTGGAGCAACCATAGATACCACTCCTGCCGTACTAGCAGCCGGCGCATTTCTGGGAGATAAGCCTGGACTTGTTGCTGGAGTAGTCAAGATGTCTCAGAATGTCTTAATCGGATTTGTAGCATTTATTCTAGCAGTAGCATGGGTGTACAGAGTTGAGAAGAAGCCTGAGGAGAGAGTTAGCCCAATGGAGGTCTGGTATAGATTCCCCAAGTTTATTCTAGGATTTATCTTAGCGAGCATAGTTGTGACAATGGTGGTGGCGTGGATATCTGGAGTATTTGGTGTACCTTTAGACGTGGCAAATACCAAGTATGCTAAACCATATTGGTGGGGAATAGTGGACAAATACAGAGGTGTTATATTCTTTCCATTGGCTTTCGTCGGTATTGGCCTTGATACTAGGTTTAAAGAATTAGTGGCTATAGGCAGGGGTAGACCTGCTGTTGCATATGTGATCGCTCAATGTATTAACATAGTCTTCTCGCTATTCCTAGTATGGCTGCTCTGGGGAGGAGTATTCTACACACCGCCACTAGCCGATTAAATCCACAAAACACTCCCTCTTCTTTTTTTAAGTAGGAGTAATTTAAGTAGAGAATAGTTGAGATTCTTATCTTGTGAAGGAATATTAGCTTGATGTCTGTAAGCCTCTTAAATACAGGATTGTGCTTAGAGCATTTGTAGATAGGTGACCTGTCAACGCTGATGTGAGCCTGTAACCGTTTCTTATCGTTAAGAAGCCGAAGAGGAAGCCAAAGATAAACATTGGAAGTATCCCTGCAAGTATTCCTCTATACCAGTGAAGCAATGAAAACAGAATTGTTTGAAGAAGATTCACAATCCATAGATTCTTAAACATCTTTTTTAAGATGTTTATAGAGTATCCTCTAAAATATGTTTCTTCGATAACGCTCGGTATAACCGTCATGTAGAATGCATAGACCCATGGATTAAGCATGTATGCAAATTCTAATGCTTTACCCATAGGTATGATGTATCCAAATAGGATATTGAATGTTACTTCTTCAACCCTACCTGGCATAAACTGAATGAAGAATAGAGAAAGTATCCAAGTCACGAGAATATAGAATAATGCGAAGACACCTCCAGCAAGGATCTCGTTCAACATTAATCTTAAACCTGAGCTCAAACCTATGTCTCTCAGGCCCATCCTCGACCTAACAATAATCAACATCATCGTAAATAGAATAGAGAAGTATTTGAGAGACTGACCAATGTAGAACTCAAACTCACTTGGTGGAGTAAAGAATCTCTCTGGACCAGCGATTAAAAGCCAAGGTAATCTGATAAACAACATGACTAGAATAGGTGTAAGCCAAAACCAGACCAGCAGTCTCTTCTCATTTAGAATCAATTCAGAGAGAAGATAGAACACGAAAATAATAATTTTTCCTACGTTTCCTCCTTATGCTCCTGCTCTCCGAAGCTACCTAAAATACTCATTGTTATATTTAGAAACCATGTGGGAATTAAATGAATTTTTCCATGAAAATATTTTTAATTTGCTGAGTATTTTTTCGGTTGAAGTATGTATGGTTGAAGCTGCAACTGTTCCTTCTCATCATATCGAGATACAAGTCCCATTTTGGTTCTGGGAACTATACCATGCAGTAATCATAATCTTCATATTAATAGACTTGCTAGCAGGAGTTAGAAGGAAACATGCGATGACCTATAAGGAGGCTGGAGCATGGTCTGCTTTATGGATAGCTGTTGGACTTGCATGGGGAATATTTGTATACTGGTTCACAGGCCCTGAAAAAGGGTTAGATGCTTTAGGATTATATTATGCAGCGTTCCTTGTTGAGAAAGCTTTAAGCATGGATAACTTATTTGTCTTCGCTATAATCTTCAGCTACTTCTCAGTTCCATTGAGGGTGCAACCAATAGTACTATATGTGGGTATAATTACAGCAATAATACTCAGAGCTACATTCATAGCAGGCGGGTTATGGCTTATCGAGCAATTCCACTGGACTGTATACATCTTCGGAGCAGTCTTAATATACTCGGGATACAAACTGTTAAGAGCTGGAGAAGTAAAAGTAGACCCATCTAGAAACCCTGTTGTAAGAATGGCGCGGAGATTCTTCCCTATAGCTGATTATTATGATGGCGCTAAATTCATCGTCCGCTCAAAACAAAGTGGAAAACTGTTATTTACTCCACTTATACTTACACTTCTCGCAATTGAGACCTCTGATGTTATATTTGCATTTGATTCTGTCCCAGCTGTGATAGCTATTACGATGAACTTCTTCCTAGCATATACTTCTAACATTTCTGCGATCCTTGGGCTGAGAGCATTATACTTCCTCATAGCAATCACGATGTTTAGATTTAAGTATGTTGGTCCAGCTCTAGCAGGAATACTAGTATTCTTAGGAATTAAACTACTTGCTACACAGTTTATCACCATACCACTATGGCTATCAATATCAATAGTATTCACAGTCCTAGGAGCAGGAATAATCCTCTCTATAATAAGAAAAGAAGTAAAGAAAGAAATCGAGGGATAAAATATAAGTAAAACTAAGAAGCTTTAACACCTACAAAATTTATAGCATAAAGGTATAGAATAATAGAGTAGGCCATATGCGGGGGTAGCCGAGCCAGGTCAAAGGCGCAGGGCTCAGGCTCCACCTAATAGTGGATGAGAGCCCCTGAACACATCCAGTGGGGAATCCCATAGGGGTTCGTGGGTTCAAATCCCACCCCCCGCATTACAAGCCCTTATCTAGAATTAGGTAAGCTATTGGTAGCCTTGAGGAATGTTGTTAAAAATTATACTTGTTTATGAACATGTATATACCTTCCCTGTTGAGAATTATTACAAGTTATTATACAGAAATTTTTCTATCAATGCTTTACAAAGAGAAAAACCTATAAGTTAAGTAAAAACATTTTCTAGAGGTTGATGGGCCGGTAGTCTAGAGGCTATGACGCCGCCCTTACAGAATATTATCGGGGAGACGGCGGAGGTCGTGGGTTCGATTCCCACCCGGCCCATTCTTCATCTTACATCTTGATAAATGGTCGATGTCTCTAAAAGAGACCCGTTACTAAAATTTTTATTATCATCCATTGATGCAGAGAGTAGTTCTAAAGCTTTCTTCCACCTTCACCTATAGTTTTTGACTTTTATCCTAGATCTTCTCTTCAAGGAGACCATACGATCTACTGATTGCTCCATCTGCACCATCCACGCATATCTTTGGCTTGCCTACTTGTTACATCTTACCGGCAGCAAATTCATTCTAGTAAATTAACCTAGAAAAAGAAAATCTTTTAGCAGGCTTCAATAGTTGAGGGAGGTTTTGAAGATACTGCATAAGTTACCATAGTGACATTGGAAACTTCACTAGTGATTCTCCGACTGATTCTATCAATTATATCGTAGTCTATTCTATGCCAATCTGCAGTCATACCGTCGATACTCTCAACAATCCTGATCGTTACTATGTATCCTTCTATTCTATCATCACCCATTACACCTACCCACTTATCATCTCCAACTACTGCGAACGCTTGCCATACATTATCATAGATTCCTGACTTTGATAATTCTTCTTCAACTATGGCTGAAGCTTCTCTACATATCTTAAGCTTCTCATCGTTTACCTCGCCAATTATCCTTACTGCTAGTCCAGGTCCAGGGAATGGATGTCTAGCCCAGATCTCTCTAGGTATACCTAATTTTTTAGCTATTATTCTCACTTCATCTTTGTAGAAGTCTCTCAGAGGCTCAAGAATTTTGAGAGAGATCTTCTCAGGTAACCCTCCAACATTATGATGAGATTTTATTAATGCTGAGTGTCTGCTGGTTCTCCCACTCTCTACTCTGTCAGGATATATCGTTCCTTGAGCAAGCCATTTAACATTCTCTATCTTAGATGAAACTTCTTCGAGAATTTTTATGAATTCTTCTCCAATAATCTTCCTCTTTGTTTCAGGATCTCTCACATCTTTAAGCCTTTCCAGGAATCTATCTGCTGCATCTACGATAATTAAATTCTTAATCTCGAGATTCTTTAAAATATTTTCTACATTTTCTTTCTCGTTCTTCCTCAAGAGACCAGTATCAATAAATATACTGTAAAGTCTTTCACCAACTGCATTAGAGACTAATACAGCTGTTGTAACTGAATCTACTCCACCACTTACTGCACAGATTACTCTCTCATTTTCTCCTACAGTATTTCTTATTTCTTCAATTATTCTTGATATCTGGTCTCCAGGATTCCACCAAGGGTTTATCTTACATATCTTTCTTAAGAAATTCTCCAAGATCTTTGATCCATATTCTGTATGAGAGACTTCTGGATGGAATTGGGTTGAATAAAATCTCTTACCATCAGTTATTGATGTTATAATGTTTTTCTCGCCTATACTTGTAATAATCCATCCTTCAGGAGGCTTGATAACTGTATCCCAATGGCTCATCCACACCCAGAAGCTATCGGGTAATCCTTGAAAGATCTCATCTTCATGAATAATCCTTACTTTAGTTCTACCATATTCTCTAGAACATTCTTTTACTATTTCTCCCCCGAATTCTTTAGCTAATAGATGATGGCCGTAGCATATTCCGAGGATAGGTATGTCAAGTTTACGGAGATGATTAAAGTCAACTGTTAGAGCATCGGCTTCTAAAACTGTTTTAGGCCCCCCTGACAATATTACTCCACCGACATCTTTCTTCTCTAAAGCTTCTTGTAGATCTTCTGGCTCTACTATCTCTGAATAGACTCCAAGCTCTCTAACTCTTCTCGCTATAAGGTGAGTATACTGTCCACCAAAGTCTACGACAACTATTTTTAACCCCATTATCTCTAGACAATGTAATGTAAAAGAATCTTATAATCTAAACCTTGTATTTTTTACCGACTCTCATAACATGGAGCAAGTAATACCCTGGGTTTAAGATTCAAAAACTATTCTCCCAATATTATATAAATTATTATTCGATTGAAAAATTTTCAAGTGGAGTTAGATAGATGATCAGGATACCGCTCGTTTTTAGTAGCCTGTGATAAAGTTTTTTAATTGTTTAAGTATCTTTGAGTAGGATGAACGACAAGGAGAAAATCCTACTGCTCTTCTTAATGATATCTATCCTTACTCTATCTTTCACTTACTCCATCTTAGAGGTTTCCGCTATCTCTCAGCCTCACTATCTTACTACTCCGAAGCTTACTCCAACGCACATTACAATCATCAACAATAGATTAGTCGTATACGATGCTGTAGAAAACAATCTAATATTTATAAGTAAAGTAGACGAATCCATAAAGATCTTAAAAGCTCCAAGAGATGTTACCGATATCACAACATCAGGTGAAAAGATCTTTATGGCTACTTCAACAAATAGTAAACTATATGTATATAGTTTAATGGAAGAAGATATTAGAGAAATAGAATTACCTAGTGTTCCAGGCGACCTAGATTCTTCATCTCAGTACTTGACGGTTTCCTTACCTGATAAAGGCTTGATATTAGTATTTGACCCAGTTAGCTTAAATGAACTATCAAGAATAGAAATCGACGTTGACCATGGATCAAGAAAGATTTCCGTAGATGATGGCTTTCTTTATGTTGTGCAGTCCGATGGATATACGCTTGCGAAAATAGACCTAAATAAAAATGAAAGACAATATCTAAGAATTGATGAAAGAATAATTGCTGTAAAAGCATTTAGTAATAACATATTGTTAGCATCCAGTGAGGATGGATTATATAAAATCTCAAGAAATTTAAAGATTGAGAGAAGATGGAGCTTAAACAAAGGTAGTACAATCGATATAGGGTTACACATGCTGTCCGATGGGAGGATAATATATGTTGCTAGAGCAACCTGGATTATTGGAGAGATCGATGGAGATAACATCAGAGAAGTACGAGTTGAAGGAAGAATATTTGACGATGTACTAGATACTGATAGAATATGGTTTACTGAGATAAATACAGGAAAGATAGGATGGGTCTGGCTGTCCAGACCTCCTATAGTAAAGAGTATTGTAATTGAACCTCAGGGAGGAGGATCATTCAAAGCTTCTGCAAAGATACACGACCCAGATAATGAACTTGTCAAAGCGATACTAATCGTCATAGTTAAAAGTAAGATCCCATATCTCATAGCAGATAATAGAACATACGATATGGAGTACATAGTAGATAGAGATATCCATGTATCTGAATTCTGGTTGAACCCAGGTGAAGAAGCAGAAGTATATGTTGTAGCAACTGACCAAGTCAATAATATTGGTACAAGTGAGAAGATCCCAGTCCAGTTTATAGAGGAGGAGACAAAGACAGTAACTTTCGCTACTCAGTCTACTACTTCTCCACCTCCGATTGAATTAACTGATCTATACCTAATCGCTAGCTCACTTATTCTACTCATACCGATCATTTTAGCGGTATTAGTCATGAAAACAAGAAAGAAAGTAAGAAAGAAGAGCAGAAGATAGACCTATATGAATTTCTTCAAGAAAAAAGAGAGAAGATATTTGAATATGTAAATTGCTTATTATAGTTTATACTCCTCTCTTGTATAGCTGGATTACTATGTAGTTTACTAATAGCTCCGTGATACTTGGAGGCAGTGAGTTGAATACCTGGTTTATTAACGTCATCTCTCTAGGTAAGCCTTTATCCAGACCGAATGCTTCTAGCAGCTTCGGACCATATACTTCTAGATACTTTTCTGCATCCTTCATTAGTTTGCTAAGTGTTGGTATGTCCATCTCTCTAGGTGTTATCAAGCTCATTATCAGCCCTAAGCTTTCTATCACTCCTTCAACATCGCTTGGAGGAATCTTCTGCAACTCTGAAGTACATTCTTCCAAGTCCTTCAACATGTTGTCGACAATATTCTCGTGGATAGGTGTGAGTGTAAGATGTATGCTTGGAGGAATACCCATTTCTGATATTCCTCTCTGAGCTAGGAAATACCATCCTTTCTTTATCATTTCGTCAGATAACCTAAATAGGTTAACCTTGTCTGATGTAAATGCAACTATGACTGTTGGGTCGCCCATAATGCTATAACCTATTTCTCCCAATCTTCTACATACTCTATTTCTAGCTGCTATTACCTTCTTAGCTAGCTCTATGTATCCTTTCTCTCCTAGGAAGTGTAGAACAGCCCATGCCGCTGCTAAGGGGCCTTCTGATCTAGATGATAAGACAGCAGGGTTTACAATCGGGTATCCAGGCCACTTCAAGTTTGCATACTGGGAAAACATCTTGTAGAATTCTCTCCTAAACAAGATCACTGACGATCCAATAGCAGAGTATGCATACTTATGTGGATCTAGAGAGATGGAGGAGACCCCTTCGATTCTAAAATCGTAGTCAGGTATATCTTCTCCTAGTTTCTTCATGAATGGTAAGATGAATCCTCCTACACATGCATCTACATGAAGCCACATATTCTTCTCTAGAGCGATCTCAGCTAACTCTTTAATTGGATCGATTGTACCAAATGGCCAGTTGGGTGCTGACCCTACGATTAACGCAGTGTTCTCTGTTATCGCCTCGTTAACCGAATCTACATCTACTCGATAGGTTTCATTATCTACTTTGACCCTCTTAACCCTTAGACCCATATATTCAGCAGCCTTATCATAACATGGATGACCCGTAACAGGCATAACTATCTCTGGAAGCGTTATGAATCCTTTATCAAGTATGAATTTATCTCTTGCAGCTTTCACAGCGAGGAAAACACTTTCTGTACCTCCAAAAGTATATGTTCCAACTACATGCTCATCTCCATTCATTAAAGATATTGCTACATCCACGATGTCTTTCTCCATTCTAATAGCGCTTGGAAACTCTGTGAAATCTAACATATTCTTATCCATGAATGCTCTAAAAGCTTCATATGCTATGTTCTTAAGTTCATCCAATCCAGTTTCAAATGCTATAGTGAACAATCTCCCACTAAGAGGATCTGCATCATCAATAGAATATTCTCTTAACTTCCGGAAAATTTCATCTTTCCCAAGGGGCTCACTAAAAAGCTTCTTTCTCATAGTTTAACATCAGTTTTTTACAGGTTTTAAGCTTTTCCGCAATCCATTTATAGCCCTAAAGGAGAATGCTTACAGCCATATTCAGAAAGAAAAAGAGAAACTAGAGTTGCACAGCCCCCGGGAAATTCATATGTCTAACCTATAAAAACAAGAGCTAAGCTATTCAAAGAAATGTATTTAGTGGACCGGGCGGGATTTGAACCCGCGACCTCCCGCATTCCAGAGTATTGTACGCCAGGCGGGCGATCTCCCACTGATCTACCGGCCCATTACTTAAAGATCTTAAAAGCTATATTTAGCTATTTGATCCTTTCTACTTCCATTAGTTGTTTATAGTATTGTATTGTTCTTTTTAATCCTTGCTCTAATGATATTTTTGGATTATATCCTAACCGCTTCTTTATTTTATCTATTGATGGATAGCTTCGCATAGGGTCTTTCTCTGTTTCTGTTCTAGGAGGTAGAAGTATTATCTCGCTTTCTGAGCTTGTTAGCCTCCTTATTAATTCTGCTAGCTGCCGTATAGAGATTTCGTTTCCAGTACCGATGTTGAATACTTCACCTACTGCTTCATCTTTAGTTAGAGCTAATTCTACAGCAATACAGTAGTTCTCAATATATGTTGGATCAGTTGTATCTCTTCCGCTATTATAGAGTTTTATGGGCTCATTCTTTAAGCAAGCTCTTATAAATGTCGGGATAGCTGTTGTTGGAACATCATATTCGCCGAAGAGCTTCCAGCTTCTAAAGATAACAGTAGGTAGTTTCTTAATCTTCCAGTAGCTTTGAACTATTGCCTCGGCAGCTACTTTGGAATAATCATAAGGTGTTCTGGGATTGAATGGCGTATCTTCATCTACTGGTAGTTTTAACGGTAACCCGTAAACATTTGCAGAAGAAGCATATATGAATCTTCTAATATTTTTTCTTGAAGCTATCTCAAGAATGTTTAATGTTCCATAAACATTAACCTTAAAACACTTGTATGGGTCTTTAATACTTTCAGGAATATTAGCGATTGCAGCTAGATGAATTACGGCATCAAAATCTATGTTAGATAAACTTCTTGATAGAGTATCGAACTCTGTAACATCTAACCTTAGTTCTCCACCAGAGATATCTAGACTGAAAACCTCGAATCCTCTATCCTTCAGGTATTTTACTAGGTTTCTGCCAATAAACCCCTCCGATCCTGTAACCAGCACTTTCATAGAATTTACCGCATAAACTCTAAATAGGCATAATTAAACTATATCTCCCTAAGATCTTTAAATCTGCTATCTAGTCAACTCTTAATACTAGGCATGTAGAACTTGATAGGGATGACGTCGCTAAGTGAATTGTTAAAGAAAGCGATCAGCAAGTTTATTTCATCTACTAGTGTTGATGAAAATACTATCAATGAGCTTGTTAGAGGGCTTCAACGTTCACTACTAGTTGGAGATGTCGGTGTAGAGCTTGTACAGAGAATCTCTGAGAATGTTAGAAAGAGAGCATTAGAGGAGAAGCTACCTCCTGGAATCTCCCGTAAAGACCAGGTAATCAAGATAGTTTATGAAGAGCTAGTTAAACTCTTAGGTGAAGAACCTGCTAAACTCAAGATCCCGAGAGACCGCCGATACATAATAATGATGGTTGGAATACAAGGCTTCGGAAAAACAACTAGTATAGCTAAGCTAGCATACTACCTCAAGAAGAACGATTACAGTGTTGGGGTTATATGTGCAGATACTTATAGACCTGGAGCATGCGACCAGCTTGAACAACTACTGAAAGATACAAAGATACCAGTATACCGGCATGACGGTGAGAAAGATCCAGTAACGATCGTTAAAGCAGGAATTGAGAAGCTGGCATCAGATGGAGTAAAAGTGATATTGATAGATACTGCTGGTAGACATAAGAGTCAAGAAACTCTGATGGAAGAAGTGAGAACTCTACAGAGAGAGGTTAAGCCAGATGAAGTTATGCTAGTTATAGATGCAGGTATAGGTCAACAAGCAGGACTACATGCAAAAGCATTCCATGAAGCAGCGCCAGTTGGGTCAATATTCTTAACAAAGATGGATACTAGTGCAAAAGGTGGAGGGGCTCTATCAGCGATAGCTGTTACCGGTGCGAAGATAAAGTTTATAGGCATAGGAGAGAGAATAGATGAGATTGAATTATTTAATCCAGCTGGATATGTTGGTAGACTACTTGGATTAGGAGATATTGAAGGTCTCTTAGAAAAATTTAGATTAGCTGAACTCATGATGGATGAGAAGAGAGCAGAAGCATTTATTCGTGGAGAATTCACACTCGAACAATTCGTTAAACAATTAAAAGACTTAAGGAAGGCTGGACCATTCTCTAAACTCATCTCTAAACTCCCCCTTCCAGGAATCCAAAATATTCCAGATGAAACTCTTAGAGATGCAGAAAAACAGATAGAGAAATGGGATGCCATAATCTGTTCTATGACACATGAGGAGAAGATGGACCCCCATATAATCAACTCATCTAGAATTAGGAGGATTGCAAGAGGAGCAGGAGTCTTAGAAAAAGATGTTAAGAATCTAATTAGGCAGTATAGATTAGCGAAGAAATTCATGAAGACAGCTAAGAGGCTTCCAAAGAAGTTTCTTAAAACAGTACAATAATATAAGATGTAAGAGGTTTACCCCATTGATATCTTTAGAGATTATCGATTCTGCTCTAAAGATCCTCTCGAGACATCCTCTTTGCGATTACTGTCTAGGTAGACAATTTGCTTCACTAGGATACGGTATAAGTAATAGGGAAAGAGGCATAGCATTAAAGACCATCATATTTATGAGTGCTCATAAATTAATAAAAGAAAATATTGAAGAGGGATTGGAAAAGATAAAACTACTGTCGACATGTAATCATTTTCCATCTATAAAACTTCTTGAAAAACTAGGTTATGACAGACCTTCTCCAAAACTATGCTTTATCTGTGAAGGGTATCTAGATAAGAAGAGGTTTAAAGAGGTTGCCTCAAAGATAATTGATGAATTAAGGGAATATGAATTTAGAAATTTCCTTGTTGGTGCAAAGGTTCCCTCAGAGATTAGAGAGAGGGAGGATATGATTCGCTCAGAATATATGATTACTACAGGTGAAGATATTAAAGAAGACTTAACTAGAGAGATCGGTCGATTAATTCAAAGAGAGATAGGTAAAGAGATTGAGTATAAAACTCCAGAAGTAGTCATAATTGTTGACATATTTTCCGATACATATGAAGTACAGGTTAATCCTTTATTCATATATGGACGATATAGGAAGCTTCAGAAAGACATACCTCAAACCTCTTGGTATTGTAGAGAATGCTGGGGTAGAGGATGTATTAGATGTAATTATACTGGTAGAGAATATCCTGAATCTATAAGTGAACTGATTGGAGGTCCAGCTGTAGAGCTTTTCGAAGCGATAGATTTTAAATTTCATGGAGCAGGTAGAGAAGACGTAGATGCAGTAGTCTTAGGGTCTGGGAGACCGTTCATCATAGAATTAAAGCATCCACGTAAGAGATTCATAGAGTTGAAAATTCTTGAAGAAAAAATAAACCAAGAGGCTATGGGAAAAGTCGAAGTCTTAGATCTTAGATATTCGAGTAGGAGAGAACTCAGATTGTTGAAGAGTTTGTCGCCTCTAGTTTCTAAGACTTATGAAGCTATAGTAGAATTCGAATATGATGTCGATGAAGAAGCTTTGAGAAAACTTACTGTTGAGATGAGCAGTATTACGATTGAACAATGGACGCCTACTCGAGTCTTAAAGAGAAGATCTGACAAACTTAGGAAAAAGAAATTACATTATGTTGAAGCAGAGAAGATAAATTCGAAAGTTGTGAAGTTTAAGATAAAAGCTCAGGGAGGATTATACATAAAAGAATTGATAGATGGAGATAATGGTCGAACTAAACCAAGCATAATGGAGCTGCTGGGAAATAAGCCTGTAAAGATTCAGCTGGCAGTTTTAGAAGTTGAGAAGATGCAGAATTATATAGAAGAAGGTAAAAGAGAAGATAATATGTCTGCAGGATAACTTTTCGTCTTTACACATCTAGTATTGGTACAACTATGAGAGAGTTATCTGTTTCTGTATGGATCACTCTTACATTCACATCATATACATCTCGAAGGAGAGCTTCTGTAAGCAATTCTACTGGTCTACCTACTGCAGCTATCTCTCCCTTCTTTAAAACAATTATTCTGTCAGCGTAGACAGATGCTAAGTTTAAGTCGTGAAGTACAGCGATTACGATCTTCTTCTGTAATGTCAAATTTTTAAGGATGTTCATTATGTCTATTTGATGCTTTAAGTCAAGATGGACTGTTGGCTCATCTATAAGAAATATCTTAGGTGTTTGACTAAGTAATCTAGCTATCCTAGCTCTCTGCTTCTCTCCACTACTTAATTCTTCAATCTTTCTATCTGTTTTATCTTCTAAACCCATGATCTTTATAGATTCGAGTACGATCTTCTCGTCTTCTCGGCTCTCCCACCAGTATCCCCTCATAAATGGTGTTCTACCACTAGAAACTAAATCAAACACAGTTAAACCATCGATAGATGATTCAACTTCAGAAGATAGATATGAAATCTTCCTAGCGAGAGCTGACGGATCAATCTTTGATAAGTTTTCTCCATCCACATAAATTGCTCCAACAGGCTCTAATAGTCTACATAAACATTTTAATAATGTTGTCTTACCTGAACCATTTGGACCAATAATACTTATGAATTCGCCTTCATAGAGTTCTAGAGATATATTTCTTAATACAGTTAGGTTATCGTAACTGAATTTTAGACCCCTTATACTTACTAGCGGCGTTTTTGTCATCTATGTGGATGGATTAACCAGCCAACTATATAAACTCTAACTTCAGTTAACTCTCACTTTAAACATAGTCAGTATGCAAATTAAGTAAACCACCTGTATTTAGAAAAGTTACTCAATTCTGGAAATAGCGAGTTGGATTTTCAAGTTGTTTGACGATATTTTTATAATTTTTTTAACCATGTTAAATCCTACAATAAGTTGGACAACAAATCTTACTAATTTCTGTTTTTAACCAAGTCTAAGGTCCAACTATTTTAGTATGAGAAATTTCCTGAAAAATAAAGGAGGTAGTTTTAGAGAAGATTAACTATTAATCTTTTTGAGGCCAAGTAGAGTCTTCTCGATCTTAGAGAACATTCTGACTGCGAGAATTATCGTTAATGTTATTGTTGATAAAACGATCATAGATGATGCTAGCATCATAAGGCTAGATGATATTAGAAATTCTGCTAAGAGGAATAGTAATAAACTTACTCCGAACAATATCAATAGATATGCTATGTTTATTCTAATATTCACTCTTCTCCACTTTAAGATAGAGTAAACTATTAAAGCGGTTGGAGCAAAGTAGATTAAGCTTATTAAGCTGCTGGCGAATAAACCTGATGCTAAGACAGCAAGCTCTGGATTGATCGATAAAGGTCTTGAAGCTTCTCTTGAGATCTCTAAAGAAGAGATTAATGGAGAAATCATGGATTTGACAATGTTTCTCAGAATATCGTTTCTATACTCAGCTTCGGCAATGTATGGACTCCAAGAATAATAGAAGTTATTGAATACTGTCATAAAGTTTGACCCGGCAAAAGTCTGCATGACGAAATTATCCCTAAACTCTCTTAAAGCTTGAACTTGAGGAGCAAACTCAGAACCATAGGCAGCTGTAGCAATTAAGCATCTTAAACCTAATCCTTCTTGGGCTACAGTTGTCGTAACAGTCTCGGTTGGTCCTGGAACGGTTTTCACAGTCTCAATAGTCTCAGTCTTAGTAACTATTGTAGATTCTGTGACTGTGGTTATCTCCGGAATCGTTGTAGTGTATGTAAGTGTTTCAGTTTTAGTCTTTGTTAAAGTTGTTTCAGCACCTGTCATCGTAGTCGTTATATAAGTCGTAGTTAACCTAGTCATGGTCTCCGTCAAGGTTGTAGTTGTAGGTATGGTTACACTCTGGGTAGTGGTTGTAGTTACTGTTACAGTTTCTTCAGTCAACATTATAAGCCAAAAATCATCAAAAGATGCTTCACCATTACGGAAGGCGTATAGCCCTACGGCTCCAGAGGAGAGCCTATTGTCTTCAAGGTCTAAAAGTGTTTGTCCTTCAACAGATATCACGATCCTGTTTTTGTGTACCCAAACTACAAGATTAAACCAGTTTCCTACATCCACTCCAGCAGGAATATTAGCTTCACCAAGTTTAGGTCCAGCGCCTGGCCCTTCATCTTCATTTACATACCACAGAACAAGTTTTTTAGGGCTCTTGTAAACGGTTGCAAGATAGTATTTTTTAAAGTCGGATACTCTAAATATAACACCACCTTCTCCATTGAGTACCCTCATTTTTAATTCTATTTTATAATCGTTAGGACCTACATATGCTCCAAAAAAGTAATAAGCAAGAATAGACTTCACGAAGACGCCGCCAGTACTTCTCAAGTTATAGAATTTCGTATCCCCAACTTGAACAACACTATACGAAGCACTTCCTCCACCACCTATGTGCTGATACCATATTCCTGGACCATCTGACCCAGCATATATTTTCACTATATAGTCATCAAAATCATCAAAATATATAAAATAACCAATTAGAGAATTCGCTGACATTATAGATGTTGAGAACAACAAGATTATCAAGATAGAAATAGAGAATATAATTCTACTATTTTTAGAAGAATTTCCCAATAAAACACCTCATCTCTATCTGCCATTATTAGTATATAAATGTTCTACAGAGTAGAAGAAAGCTAAAACACTTTATCAGAAGTAAGAAAACGTCAAAAAATAGCTCAGGATCAACCATTATTAAATTTGATATAGTGGACCGGGCGGGATTTGAACCCGCGACCTCCCGCGTGCAAGGCGGGCGATCTCCCACTGATCTACCGGCCCCTTACCTTTAGAGATCGTTTATTAATTCTTAAGTTTTCCGATTTTATTGTAGTAGCTTCTTTGGTTTAAGCCAATTATATTTTCTCCACTTGGGATCTGGGTATCCACAATAACTACATCTCTTCTTACTAAGATTGTAAGAGTGGCGTCCACATCTTCTACATCTTACATGTACTATCTTATTCCGTTTACCACGGGAGGTTGTACCCTTAGTCATTTCTTACTTCACCTTCTGCCACATCAGAGTCTAGGAAACTAGATTTATACTTTTCTAGTTATTAATTTAATCATCTACTATTTATTTTATTTTTTATTTGATCTGTTAAATGATTCTTCCAGTATTATTTTTTCTCTTTTATTGTTGGTGAAACCATTATGATGTTATCTCCACGTACGACTATTGTTCCTAACTGTTTTGATGAAGTATTTTCATCATCAAGTTCTTCTGCCTGTTCAAGGATAAGGTTCATATGTTGATCATATCCTTGCAGAATACCTCTAAGCATTCTTCCATTCCTTAATCTTACGAGTACTTTTCCTCCAAGACTTTCAGAGAGAACTCTTAGAGATATATCTGTAGACAATTTATTTCACCGCTTCTCTATTCAATAGAAATTATGCTTGATATTAAGGTTTCTTCTAGAAAAAGGTTTTTCCATCTACAGCTCTTTCAGTTCAGTAGATATCTTCATTATATTTAGATTCAGGTAAGGTTGAGAGACAGGAAGAGTCTGGTTCTTTCATCGATCTTAGTTAATCCAGTCAAAATATTGGGTTGAACAAGATCCCTTGAGGGTAAGTAGAGAATAATACTCTAATGTTATAAGGATATCTTGAGCATCAGGCTCCAAAGGATAGATTTTTCTTATAGATGTATCTATTGTTTTCCGCATGATCAATGAGAAAGAAGCCAGCTTAATCGAGGAGATTGAAGAAGAAGTAATTAAAATTGTTAAAATGGCTGAAGAAGTAAATGAAAAAACTTCCATGAAAGTAGCTAATGTTTTCAAAGTGAGGTATCTCCGCCTATTAAGTGGACATTCTGAGATTTTAGAATCTATCAGTAGAGGGGAGCTTGTAATAGCTTCTCTGGAAGGGTTAGAAGACGGCATACTGGAGAAAGCAGTCAAAGAAGTTAAAAGTGAGGTTGCAGAGAAAGGTGGAAGCTTATACTTTATCTCTAAACCCGTTATCTTAATCTTACCTAGAAATGGAT
Organism: Candidatus Geocrenenecus sp. JGI 0000106-J15; assembly: GCA_000405685.1. Taxonomy (GTDB): domain Archaea; phylum Thermoproteota; class Nitrososphaeria_A; order Caldarchaeales; family Wolframiiraptoraceae; genus Geocrenenecus. The sequence goes on from ASPF01000004.1 coordinate 52,283, forward strand.
TACTAGTAGAAGAAGTCTAAGTCTTGATCTCTAGAGTTATCGAGTCAAGATTTCTAGGCGTATAGATTCTAGAGGTAGGTAAGATTTTAGAAATGTTTTTAGATAGATTTGAGACTGCTTCAGGTTCACCGTGGACTAGAACAATATTTCTAGGTTTAGGTTGAATAGACTTTACATACTTCACAAGTTCCTGCATACTTGAATGCCCTGAGAATCCATCTATCTTTGTAATCTCCATCTTGACGTTTATTAATTCAGGCTTACCATCTTCTCTCATTAACCTCACTTCTCTTATATCTTTAAGCAATCTTCTTCCTAATGTTCCCTCAACTTGATAGCTAACAAACATGAGAAGATTCTTCTCATCTTCAGCGTATTCTCTAAGATATGTTAGTATTGGTCCTCCTTCAAGCATTCCAGATGTAGCTATTATGATCGTTGGTCCAGCCATATCTAGGACTTCTTCCCTCTGCTGCTGACTCTTAACAGGCGTAAAGTATTCAGTTATAAAAACATTCTTATTCTCCATTACTTGTTTAGCTATCTCTTGATTCATGTATCGTGGGAAGGCTACATGGATTCCCGTTGCTTCTATTACTAATCCATCTAGAAAGACTGGAACCTCAGGAATGCTTTTAGTCTCGAATAGATGATTAAGTATTAACATTATTTCTTGAGCTCTTCCAACGGCGGGCACTGGTATTAAGATCTTCCCTCCCCGTTCAACAGTCTTTGTGACATATTCTGCCAGTATCTGCTCACTTTGAGCTCTACTGTAAGAGACCTGTCCTGCACCATAAGTACTCTCCATAATTAATGTCTCGATCCTTGGAAACTTACTTATACATGCTTCAAGTGTTCTACTATCTTCAAACTTGAAATCGCTTGTATACACTATATTGTGGAAACCTTCTCCTACATGTATATGGACAGACGCTGAACCTAGGATATGTCCTGCATTATAAAATGTTATTCGAACGTCGGGGGTGACGTTTGTTACAACTCCATATCCTAAAGGAACTGTATGCTGAATTGCAAGCCTTACATCAGCTTCACTATATGGTGGGAAGAGACCCTCCTTCTCAGCAACACTTATGAAGTCAAGCTGCTGCATCAACATTAATGGTAGAGTAGGTTCAGTACAGTAGACGGGCCCCCTATATCCATACTTGAATAAGTATGGAACCATCCCCATATGGTCTAGATGAGCATGGGTTATTATGATTGCATCTAGTTCTTCTACTATATTTTCAACTGAATCAAATCTTGGGATCATGTCTAGATTTGTTGAACCACTTGGAGAATATCCACAGTCAAGCAGTATCTTGCTCTCAGTAGTCTGTAGAAGGATTGCCGACCTGCCAACTTGCTGTCCTGACCCTAGAATTGTTATTAATGCTTCATTAACTTCGAAGATCTGGTCTCTGAAAACTCTTTCACCAATATTTCTTAGAACTTGAATTCGATATTGTGGATCTCCATATATTATCTTCTTTATCTTTTCAATAGTTTTTGTCTGCATTGGAGGCTGTCTTTCAACTTTGATAGTCCACAAGATCATACTACTTAACTGCTTTAACTCATTCTCTGAAGGTAAGGGTCTATCTGGACTTAACTCAATTATTACTTCGCCAAGTGTTTCATTAAAGATTGTTCCTGGAGTATTTCCAAAAAATTCTCTAATCTTTTCTTCTACGTCTTCTCTCGGCATTCTTATCGATTCATCAGGTCTGATTGCTACTCTCTTTTTTATAAGGTTGACAAGATCTTTAGCTACTTGGTCTTGGTTCACGAATAATTCAGGGTTCTTAGTATAGATAGCTATTCTAGGTCCTTCAAAGTCTATCTTGGTTATTCCAGCTTCCAGTGGATTTATGACAGAAAAGTATCTAACTATTTCCTGTCTAAGCTTATTCAATGTAAAGAGTTGCTGGGCCATAACTATGATTTACCTAGTATACTTGTCTGATGAATTGAGAATAGAGGGGTCTTTTATCTTCTATACCTAGCTCTACATAGTTTCCTCCAATTTTGATGTATCCTACATCTATACTATCTCCCGAGCCAATATCTCTCTGAATAGCTGCAGCTACTGCTTTAAATGCTAATCTAGCTGCTTCTTCTACTGATATTCCGAAACTATATTCACTTTCTAGTATTCCATAAGCAACAGGGGAGCCTGAACCTGTTGAGATTATAGTCTCCTCCGTCATAGATCCTGTTAAATCTATGTTAAACATATGTGGACCAGTATTATCGACTCCTGCAATAATCAATTGTGCAATGTATGGAAAGTATCTATAATTAAACATCAAGTTTGAGGCTAGTCTAGCTATAGATACTATATCCATCGGTAGACCTCTCGATATATGGTAGTATCTTATGTTTGCTCTAAGTAGGTCTATGATTGTTTGAGCATCTGCTACTCTACCTGCAATAGTTATTGCTGCATAGTTTGAGAGTGGGAATAACTTCTTACCTTTTCTATGAGCTACGAAGAATCCAGCTGTAACTCTTGTATCTGTAGCTAATGCAACACCATCTCTAACAACTAACCCTACTGTAGTAGTACCAGTCTTAACTCTCTTTGAGACATCTATATTTGAAGAGAACATTTCCTTTACACCAACCAGGATTAGAGGGTCTACCAAACCTGAGTTAGTCTTCGACCCCCTTATCATCATTTCGAAAAACTTTCATAAAAATGTTTACTTATGAAAAACCCTCGAGTAGGCTTATTACCAGAGACTTATAGAGTATAAAAATATCCCCTTAGTCTACGGAAGCGTCCTCCAATAATCATAAGCGAATAGTTAATAAGCAATTTTTATCATGACCTATCCGAAAAGGTCATGTCTGATGACGTAACTGAAGAAGAAAAATCCTCAAGGAGTAGTAGAAGAGGCAGGAGAAGTAGAGCTAAAACGGAGGTTGAAGAAACAGAATCACAGTCTATTGAAGAAGCTCAGCCTACTGAAATTAAAGCAGAAGAAGAGAAGATAGAAGAAGTTAAACCTCCTACAAAGATTAAGATAGGAGATTTCGTATTGATAGATTATACTATAAAAGTAAAGGAGACAGGTGAAGTAGTAGATACAACAATAGAAGAAGTTGGAAAGAACTATTTTGAAGCAGGAAGAATATATGAGCCTAAGCTAGTTATACCTGGAAAAGGCTTACTCCTGAAAGCTATTGAAGATGAATTAATAGATTTAGAGCTTAATCAAGAAAAAACCTTCGAGATCTCTCCTGAAAAAGCATTTGGTGCTAGAGACCCGAATAAGGTGAAAGTAATCCCTATTAGAAGATTGAAGGACGTGGAAGGACCGATAACTGTAGGTTCAAGAATAACGATCGATGGTAAAGAAGGAGTAGTTAGAAGCATCGGGTCTGGAAGAGTACAGGTTGACTTCAACCCATACCTAGCTGGTAAGAGTCTTGAATGCTGGATAAGAATAGTAAATATTATTGAAGACAAGATCGAGAAGATCAAATCATTGATCCATACAAGGATTCCTGATGTAGATATCAACAAATTTGAAATAATTCAAGATAGAGAAGAATTAAGAATAACTATACCGAGAGAAGCATTTCTATTTCCTGGTCTTCAAGTTTCTAAGAGAATATTAGCTAAAGATATCATAGATCATATTGAAGGCATTGAGAAGATCGTATTCTTAGAGAACTACGATAGGCAGATGTTTCAGTAGAGTGTCATAAGCTCGACTTCAACATCTTCTCCTAAATCAATCATTGCGCACAGACCATTTTTAGCAGCTCCAGAATTTACGATAGTTGTTTCATCTATCTTAACTATTCCTCTCCCTTCATGAGCATGGCCACATATCATTAACTTAGGGTGATGATTCTCAACATACATCTTCACAGCCTTGCTTCCAATATGCTTAACACCAGTATAATCTACATCAAGCCCATAGGGTGGGGAATGACTAACAAAGATGAAACCAGGTTTCCGTGGAACAACTTTCTTCAACATATCCTCAACTTCTTCTTCAGTAAACTCTATTAAAGTCCCATATCGACCTACAGCTCCTCCTAACCCTATAAACTCCCAACCAGAGAAATCTACCGATCTTAGATGAAGATTCTTGATAGAAGTATTTGTCGGAGTCCACTCTAGTAATGCTTTAGGATCACAGTTTCCTGGAACAAAGAATACCTGCCTACCAGACTCGGATATTCTCTCTAATAACATTTCAGCATCTTCTATCTCTCCGAAATGAGTCAGATCTCCAGTTACAGCTATTAGGTCGGCCCCTATCTCTCCAGCCTTCTGGATGATCTTCTCAACTGCACCCATATTACCATGAATATCACTTATATGTAGAATCCTCATCCTAGAAGACATAAGCATATATAGAAACCTAAAAACCTTATTCATTTGAAAAGAAAACCGTTATATCGAGAAAATATATTAAACATGATTGAGTGCGGGGGTACCCGAGTCAGGTCAATGCTGGTCAGAAGCGACAATAGGGGGCAGGCTTAAGACCTGCTGGCGTAGGCCTTCGTGGGTTCGAATCCCACCCCCCGCATCGAGACTTGTATTTTGATACTGCTTTAGCCTAGAGGTTAGATTTCTATATCCATGGGCTCGATAAATTCTAGATGAGAAGGCCAACTCGTTTTATTTGTCTTAAATGTTTGTTGTAAAATCTCTAGTTTCTCATCTCTCTTTTCTCCATAACTGTAGAGTTAAATCTAATTATATTCTTCCATAATGTATTTTACGGGAAGTGTATTTTATAGCCCTATATAATAGGGGCCTGTTGTTTGATTCTAAAATTACTTAGGAAATTTTATTTACCTGATTATAGAGTAGTATATAGATGTCTAAGACTAGGAGAATGAGTGTTGTTAAGCCTAAAATATGTTTTATGGATTTAGAAGCGACAGCTCTTGATGCTGATGTAGGATATCTTGTAGGAGGAGGATTTATGGATGAGAGAGGTAGATTCAAATGGTTTTATTCTGATATACCTTCAAAAGAAAAAAAGACGTTATCATCAATCATAGAATATATGGTTAAGCATCACATAGTATTTACTTGGAATGGAAGTAAATTTGATATACCCTTCTTGGCTACACGATCAATTAAACATAATCTTAGAGCAGAGTTAGTCTACAGACCCACCCATCTAGACCTAGCAGAATTCATCCGTAACTACTTTAAGCTTTCATTTGTTAATCTTTACCACGTTGCTAGGTTTCTAAACATAGGTAAAGACACTAGTGTAGAAGGTATAGATGTCCCATCACTATACTTAAAAGCAGTAAAAAATGATAAACGTGCTGCAATAAGGATCAAGAATCATTGTAGAGACGATCTCGAGGTTCTAAGAAAAATCTACTTTAAGATCCTACCTATCTTAAGAGAGGTTAGACCTGAGCTTACCCTCTAGCCTCTTAAATTCAGATAACTACTGTATCTGGACTATCTTAACTAGATGGATAGGTTCATCTTTTAACCCATAAGTCAGTATTACTATGTCTCCATTATTTACTTCTCTTGAAGACTTCAATGTAGATAGCATTTCTTCAAGACCTTCAAAGTATTCTACGGCATTAACCTTCACAGGTTTAACTCCCCATAGTATTGAGATCTTGCGTATTGTCTTAGGAGAACCTGAGCATGCATATACTTTAACATTTGGACGATTACGCGATATTCTTAAAGCTACTCTACCAGTCTTAGTGTAGATAGCTATCGAGGCTCTAAGAGATTCAGCCAGCATCGTTATACCATCAGCAAACCTATCTCTAACATCTATCTCCCTGGATAGCTTAATCTTTCTAGGGGTAATAGTCGAATCATATGTTTCGATAACTTTTTTCAACCATTCAACGGATTCTATAGGGTACTTGCCTGCAGCTGTTTCACCTGTCAGCATTAAGGTATCTACTCCATCTCTAGCTGCAGATAGTATATCTACTATCTCGCTCCTAGTAGGTATAGGGTTATCTATCATTGATCCTAATAATTGCGTGGCTACTATTACTGGTTTACCTCTCTCTAAGCATTTCTCTACAATATATTCTTGAAGTCTAGGTACATGTTCTAATCCAAAATGCATTCCAAGATCGCCTCTTGCAACGAGTAATCCATCTGATGAATCAATTATCTCTTTTAGATTATTCACTGCTTGTACTGTTTCTATCTTACTTATAACTCCAAGTTCTACTCCACCAAGGGAGACCAGCGTAGACCTGAGCAGCTCCACATCTCCGACATTTCTAACATAGCTTAATCCAATATAATCGAAGTCGTTTAATACACAGAATCTTGCTGCTTCTAGATCTCTTCTTGAAAGAGTTGGTAAACCTATCTCTCGGCCTTTAATCACTATAGCTTTCCTTGAGCTTATCTCCGCAGGTGTTAAAGCTTTAACTGTAGCCTCTCTTTTTTCAACCTCTACTACTTGAAGCTGGATCCTTCCGTCATCCATTAGAAGAATATCTCCTATATGGATATTCTTGAAGAAGAGTTCAAGTGATAGTGGGAGAACCTTCTCATCATCTCCAACCGTATCTCCAAATATTATCTTCGCTAAATCATCTTTCTTCAGATGTACTTTACCTCTTATTTCTCCAAGCCTAATAGATGGACCTGGAAGATCTCCTATTAATGCAACATACTTGTCTAAGTTTTTACATGAGTCCTGTATTAAGTCTACATATCTTTTCCATTCTTCAACTGTTCCATGACTAAAGTTTATTCTGAAAGAAGAGATTCCTAGTTCGAGAATCTTCTTAATCTTCTCGATGTCAGCTGAGGCAGGACCTATAGTAACAGCAATCTTCGTTCTCAACCTAGTTCTAGACATTCTTACTGTAACAGTAAGTTAAAGAGTTTACTATAATAGACAAGCTGGAGAAAGGCTCATTGGAGTACTCTCAAAGCAGAAACAATATGGAGAAAGTTAAGCATAAACTATTGAACGCTCTCCGGCCAAATGGGTGCAGCGGCATCCTTATATTGACTATCTATGAACAGGTTAACAAGAAACTCAATGAACATGGAGTAGCCTAAATCGTCTTAGTCTTCACAGCGCTATTAGGCCTGAGAAAAATGATGGATCCCGCCTTCCTTAATATACGAATCTATATGTTCAACAGCCATCAAGCCGTCGCAAATCTACGTCAACATCCCTAGCCTCAGCTGTATCATTTATGAGAAAAGAATAAGATATTATATAGATGGTTTTTTATAGATAGAGAGATTATGGTGTGGGAGACATGAAGGAGAGCATTCATGAGAAGTATAAGATTCATAGAATGGTTAAGAACGCTTCAATAATTAATTTGTCTATTTCGATAATCTGGACTTTTCTTATAGTGCTTCCCCTCGAGCCTTTCTCAATATTGTTGAGAATAATTGTAGGTGGAGGACCTGGAGTCTGGTTTCTTCTAGCATATCTACTTCACCTGATCATTGGGTATGTGGGGTTTACTGGATTATCATTCTTGTATTATCTTATTGAGGAGAAATGGGAGACTAAGCTCAATAATAAGTTTATTATAGGTGGATTTTACTTACTGTTCATTGGGGTTAACATTACGTTAATCACGCTAGCTGTAGCAGGAGCAATTGGAGGATATTATCTGAATATAATACATGCGCCAGTTGAAGATGTGAGAAGCATTCTAGAGCCGATGGTGAACCCGATAAGGATGCTCAGCTTAATCACGATAATAGGAGCATTAATATTTCTAGTCCCAGCCTACAAAGCTCTTATACGAAAATAGTTTCATCATTTAATTCTGTAAGCTACATAAACAATAATTATTGTTGAGACAACTAGAACTATGAAGAACAGTATAGAATATATCGGGTGCATAGAATTATTCCAAGTAGGTTTGGAGTATATCCATGCTACTGTACCATCATTGTTGAGGGTTATTGAGATGAAAGGTGGGACTTGACCTCCACCAACCTCGAAGAGTGGTCTCTTATCAAATACTTGTCCATCATCTATATACCATCCATTTAATACTTTTTTTCCATCAACTAGTATTGAATGCAGGATTGCTTCACCCATTTGTTTAAAGATTTCTTCATTACTAGTATATGATTCGAAGGCAACTACTTCTTGTTCACCATCCATGAATGTTGAACTATTATCAGCCAAGATATCTACATCTATACTTTCCCCTTGTGAGAGATTGGTTATGGATGAAGCCCAAACACCATCATGTTTATCCTCACTAGGTCTATAGTATATTGAGATGGAGGCTTTATCATTTGGATTGAAGTAAGGGGGAGAATCTAGAAGGACTGCTACGTAAGTCTTGTTATAATGATAAACATTTCTTACATACATGAAGTAGGTTGTCCAGTAGGTAGAGTTTGGCTGAATTCCTACAGCTGCTTGGATTATTGTTTGCTTTTTCGTCATTATGCTTACTATGAGGTATATAGTTTTATCCGTATAGCTAATGTTTGGAAGTGTTAATACAACTGTAATGTTTCTATGTTTACTCCACTCAACTCTAGATCCATCTTCTAGTGGGCTATCATTAGGGATCGTTAACCCAAGCCCCCAAGACCTTTGAGTCACCCATGTATCTCTAGAAGGATTTTCATAAAGCATTATAGCTCCAGTAGATAATTGGAGAACGAACAACGATGCTATGACGACGCTGAGTTCCTTCACTATACCTAGTACGTTAATGAATTAATTGAAAAATTTTACTTACTTATGATTACATAAATAAAAAGAATTGTAGAGATTTTAAGAAAGCTTTCTAGTCTTTTCTCCGCCAGCTAATTATGTATCCTAGTCCGCCAGCAAGTACGCCTATACTAAGCAGTACTATGAATATTGTTATCCATAATGGGTATCCTAGCGGTATCCCATAGAATACGTTGACGTGGACTTGTCCAGGGTTCCATCCTAGTCCACCGACTTCAGGAGGTAGCATAGCTGCGCCTCCTAAATATCCTCCAATCATCATCATCCACGTGGCCCCAACGACGCCGACATTCATTAATACTAAATGTATCCAAGCAAGGAGGTTGGAGAAGCCGGTATATTTCTTTCCATGAACTCCTTCTATGTAATAGTAGAAGATCGCAGTTACAGCTACTCCTATTACTCCTACTATAAGATATGTTAGATATCCAACTGTAAACCATTGACCAGCACTACCAAAAGCTATGACTCGGCTTGGCTCTGGCTTTAAGAAGAATATCTGTCCTAATACAATGTATAAGGTTAGTACTGTGGCTAGTGCTCCTTGGACGATTGCTGCTGTAATAAACCTCGAAGCCCATATGGATTTAATCTGGGTCGACATTGTCATAACGGTGTTATAAGAACTATTTAAATATTATTCACCAACAAAGAATCTTAACCCAGAAGCTAAAACCAGCTAAAGCGAATCTCTATATAAGAAGTACGAAGTACTATGGATTATTCAAGTATTTCTTTTAATGAGGCGGGAGCAAACCCGTATAGTCCGTCTTCTTTTCTTATAACTAACCCGTCTTTTCTAAGCTCACTTAATCTAGCTCTAGTTATTCTTTCATCTATTCCTGTATAGTTAGCTATCTCTTTAGGTGTTAAGAGTTCTTTCTCAAATATTCCGATTTTTCTACCTAGGTATGCTCCAGCTAAACATAGTAGGATTTTTTTCTTAGCATCTCCTCCAACAAGTATGTTTATCCTATCTTCTTTTACTTCAACTTTACCAGAAAGTTTACCTGCAAGCTCTTCAATATCTACTGCTCCTACTAATTTCTTAATAACTTGTAAAGATGGATAAAGTTCAGAAAAATACTTATTTACACTCATCCATACTTCTTCATATCCACCTTCAAACTCCACTTCAGAATCTGCCGTCTTAATTACCACTTTAATCTTTTCTTCCTTCATATCTCTTCCTCCTTGAACATTGTTTCTACATATCTTATTCCTTTCTCCAGTATTCTAAAACTCTTTCTTCCATTGGTCTTTCCAGATTCTTCAATATATCCCTCTTCTATTAAGTCTGAAACCGCTTGTCTAGGGTTAGCTGGTCTAGGCCACCTTCTCTGCTCATAGAAGCTTTCGATATCATCATAGGTAAAATCTCGTTCCTCAAATCTGTAGAGATAATACGCTATAGTAAGAATCCTTTGAAGATGGGTTTGTGGGTTAAGCTCAGTTGAAAACTCTGTAAATGACATCTTCTTATCTATAGATATAACTCTGGGTGAATGTTTAACAATTTGTCCTTGAAGTCTTTTTGATATAGCGTCTATCCAGCTTAAGTCAGATATCTTTGATTCAACGAAATCTCTGTCGCCTTCAACTTCTATTTCTAATCCATTCAAATTCAACTTTATCCTGTATGTTGTCTGTGCACACATACTGAGATTTGACTTCTGATACTTGGTTATAAGCTTTACAGGGTAGGGTAAAAGTGGATTTGGATGACCTAAGTGGTTTAAGCACGTGTTAAGCACACTTGCATCCTAGCCATAATCTTCTTCAAGATCCTTGGCCATAAACCTTAGAAGAAACCATTTGGTGTAATCTTGCACCATCAACTTTTCCACGGTATTCTTTCATCAATTCTCCCATTATTATCGATACAGCTTTACCCGGGTTCTTTAAAACAACTTCTCTATTAAGCTCAATCAACTGAACTATCTTTTTTTCAATTTCATCTAACTTTACAGGTCTTAATCCCAGAGCCTCGATAGCTTCTGAAACGTTTTTATTAGGATTTTCTGAAAGCCATCTTAATACATCGTATGCCGCCTCTTTAGCTACTATTCCTTTAGAAACTAGTCTAAAGAACTCTATGAAGTGTTCATCTCTTAATTCTTCAATTCTTAGTCCTTCTCTCTTCAAGTTCTTTACATGCTCTGTAAGAATAGATGCAATAACCGTTGGCGGTAATTCTGTCTCATTTATTATTTTCTCAAATAATTCAACCTTCTCCATGTTTATCAATTCATCAACGATCTGCTTACTTAGATTATATTTTTCTACAAGCCTTCTAGCAACTTCTTCTAAAGTTTGTGGGAGATTTTTCTTCAGCCAATCAATATATTCTTTTCTTACAGGATACGGTGGAAGATCAGTCTCAGGATACATTCTAGCTGCTCCAGGTCTCGGACGCATATATACAGTTGTTCCATCGGGTTTAGCGGCACGGGTCTCTGATGGCACACCATGTAATGCTTCTATAGATCTTTCCTTAACATATTCTAATGCTTCTCTCGCTTTATGTTCTTCATCTGCGACTATTACGATAGCATCAAGATTGGATGCATTAACTTTTTGATAAAGTTTAGAGACTTCTTCAACTGTTATACCGTAACCTGGCAGCTCATCTGTATGGAATATTCCTTCAACATCAGTCCAAGCTCTCACTCTACCAGAAAACTCTGAACCTAACCGTATTCTTGGAGCTGCCTCCAATCCAATCAATCCACTAAATTTTGGAAGTTTTAATGCAAGAACCGTGCATCCTTCATCTATTTTCTTCTTCAGGAGCTTGGAGCTAGTATTTACGAATATTTCTGTTACATCAAATATTGGTTGGGTACGGATTTCTTCTTCAGTTATGTTTCTTTTCAATAATTCCTCCTTAATCTTTAGTAGGTGAAGTTGTCTAACTACTTCAAGTTCTACTACTCTTGGGATTAGATCTAATTCTTGAACACCTTTAATCTCTATTAGTGCACCATTCTTTATAGAAACATTAAGGTCTTGTCTAATCGTCCCAATACCTCTCTTTACTTTACCTGTTGCTCTAAGTAGTCTACCGATAGCATATGCCACTTGATAAGCTTCTTCAGGAGATTCTATAACTGGAGCAGTTGAAACTTCTATTAATGGTATTCCAAGCCTCCTTAAATCATAATGCACTTCTCCTCTTTTCTGATCTAGTATTTTAGCGGCTTCTTCCTCAAGGCATATAGTCTGTATGGGTATCTTCTTTCCTGCTACTTCAATCCATCCACCTAAAGCAATTATACAAGTTCTCTGGAAACCAGTTGTATTTGATCCATCGATTACAATCTTCCTCATTACATGTATCTCATCTACGGGATTGCTATTCATTAGTAGAGATGCGGTTAGAGCTACTTCAATTGCTTCTTTATTCAAGTCATGGGGAGGCTCTTCATCCATCTCAACAAGACATATGGATTTATCATCTCCATGGTAGACTATCTTCTTTTTCTTCTTAGCTTCAAAGATAGCTGCAGGGTCTACTTCACCTAGCTCACTTTGAGCTTCTCTCAACCATCTCGTAAATACTACCTCTCTACCTTCTTCTCTAGGCTCTGTAGGGCAGTTGCAGAAGAGCTTATGTTTTGTATCAAGCTGTCTATGTATCTCTAGACCAACTTTTAATTCTATCTTATTGTAATCAATCTCCATGCAATTCACCCCTAGGGTAAACTTCTTTCACCTATCTCTCCTGCTAAAGACGTATACATAATCTTCTTGGTTTCTTCAATATCTGTTGTTTGTGCAAGAGCCCAAGATAGCTTAACATATGCAGTCTCAGGAAGCATATCGTCTAGAGGCGTAACACCTATCTTTAAGAGATCTCTCCCCGTGGAGTAGACTCTCATGTTTACTCTTCCATATATACATTGAGATGTCATCCCGACGAATACTCCATCTTTAAGGATCTTCTCTAGTGTTGGAATTAATCTTCTAGCAACATGACCTAGACCACTACCTTCGATAATGATCCCCCTATAACCCTTCATCCATATGTCTTCAAGTATATCGTGATTCATTCCTGGGAAGAATTTTAACAATATGGCCTTATCGGAGAATTTTGGGTTAAAGATGTATTGATTACTATCTCGATTGTTTAAGTCTTTTCTATTGATATGTATTTCTCCATTCTTGTAAAAAGCTATAGGCTCAGCATTTATTGATTTGAAAGCATCCCTACTACTTGTATGATTTTTTCTAACCCTTGTTCCTCTATGTATTGCTATTACCTCGTCGGAGTGGCCATGATGCATTGCTACACAGACTTCTGCGAACGATGCATGACCAGCTACTTTAACCGCCGCAATCAAGTTCGTAGCTGAATCACTCGAAGGTCTATCAGATGATCTCTGTGCTCCTACAAATACTATAGGTATAGGGGGTTTCTGGAGGGCGAAGCTTAATGCTGCTGCAGAGTACCCCATAGTATCTGTACCATGGGCGATAACTACTCCATCAACCCCTCTCCTAATGTATTCATCTACCTTGATAGCCATCATAGACCATTCATTAGGGGTCATATCTTCACTGAATATAGAGAATAAGATTGATGCATCAAGGTCGGCTATGCTTGCCAGCTCTGGTATTATTGATAGTAGGTCTTCAGCTGTAAGAACTGGTCTAACTGCTCCAGTTCTATAATCGATCCTACTTGCAATAGTTCCACCCGTACCTATTATCGTTACTCTTGGTAGACCTGGAAGTGGATGAATCTTTTCAGGAGGTCTAAAAACAGGTTTCTTTACTTCTGAAAGCTTTTTAACCTGGATATTGTCTCTATATCTTACACCTATGTTATATCCATTTGGAAGTTTTATCACAATATAATATGGGTCGGCCAGTTCATATCTACTCATTAATATACCCTTAATTCCTCTATGTTCATCAATAGCTAATTCAACCTCATCTCCTACATCGACTCCAACATTTTCTAGTATTTTTCTAACTTTCCCCGTATATCCTTCTAGCCTATTAGGAAAACTCATAATCCTAAATATTTCTAGAATAAACATGGTATATCTACTTTTATTCTTCTACTTCATAGTGAAGAGGTAATACTACTGGATGTAACGTATAAAGAGGAGAAAGAGGGATAACTAGAGTATTTTACGAATAGTTGATTAGGAATTTAACAAGAACAAGATGAATATTTCACAATTTAGATAATGGAAAATAAATCTACAGGAAGTTAAGTCGCCGTAGCTGTTGAGAGAGCAGAAGTCAACTATTGGGGGCGGTGGGATTTGAACCCACGGTCTCCGGGTATCTTCACTTCAGGACTGCGCTCCAGCGCTTCTTCATCTCCTTATGGATCAAGCTAATCCTGTGTTTAGGCGCTGGAGCCCGGCGCCGTAGACCTTCAGCCTTTTCAGATTGCTAGGCTACGCCCCCTGTTCTGAATTCTCTATTCTCCAAATTTAAGTTTAAACTTTAGTTAGGCCACTCGACATTACATAGAAGGGAAAAACAGTATTCTTTAACCGAGTCTAGTTATGACTCAATTATTGAAAATTACTGTGATTGTGTATAGTAATCCTTATTAGCGAGTATTTGACAAACCGTACGACGTCTTTTCGTTCATTCGTTCCCCAATTGTACTTTTTTCTATTAATTTTTCTAGAATGGGAACGGTTATATAGGACATTTGTCTAATAAACTGACCAGAATGAGGGAAGAGATGAAGATAGAGCAGATGATAGATACGTGGAAGAAGATTGATATTAGGTTTATTGATTTACATTTTACAGATATTATTGGTAGGCTACACCATACAACTGTAACTAGCCAGTACTTAGATGAAAAATTATTTGAAGAAGGAGTACCTAAACTTGATGGATCATCAATTAAAGGCTTCGCAGAAATACATAGCTCTGATATGGTGTTGAAGCCGGACCCTTCCACCTTTGCAGTACTTCCATGGCATAACAGTAGTGGAAAGACTTGTAGGATGATCTGTGATATATATAATGGATATGGTGGAGGAAGATCTACTAAGGATCCAAGATATGTAGCGCAGAGAGCCGAATCATATCTTAGAGAACTAGGTTATGATTTTTCCTACTGGGGGCCAGAAGTAGAATTCTTCGTGTTCGATAAAGTATACTGGGATGCTTCAAATCCAAGTAGAGGATTGAGTTACTATATAACGTCTAGGGAGGCTCCATGGAATTCTGGAGAGGATATTCAAGGTTATCCGATTAGGTTTAAGGAAGGATATTTTCCTACTCCACCTCAAGACACTTTAATGGATTTTAGGAACGAGGTTTGTAGAATCTTGGAAGAATACTTCAATGTAGAAGTAGATGCTCATCATCATGAAGTTGCAACTGCAGGTCAATGTGAGATTGATCTGAAATATAGTACACTAGTTACAATGGCGGATAACGTTCAAACGTATAAGTATGTAGTCAAGAATATTGCAAGACAGATGGGGTTGATTGCTACTTTCATGCCTAAACCAATATATGGAGATAATGCTTCAGGAATGCATGTTCATATAAGTATATGGAAGAATGGGGAAAACATATTCTACGACCAGGAAGATGAGTATGCTGAGTTGAGCCAAACTGCAAGATACTTTATCGGTGGAATACTTGAACATAGTAGAGCATTAACTGCAATAGTTGCTCCTACAACTAATTCTTATAGAAGACTCGTTTCAGGCTATGAAGCTCCAGTCTACATTGCTTGGAGCAAATCTAACAGGTCTGCGAATGTTAGAATCCCTGCATACCATAGAGGAAGAAACAATTCAACATTTAAGAGGATAGAATTTAGAACGCCAGATTCTTCTGCTAACCCATATCTATCCTTTGCATCGATACTTGCAGCAGGATTAGATGGGATTAAACATAAAATTGATCCTGGGGATCCAGTAGACGAAGATATCTATAGGCTGACCTCTGAACGTAGAAGAGAATTAGGAGTTAAAGAGCTACCGCGTAGCTTAAAGGAAGCAGTTGAATCATTAGAATCTGATAGAGAATTTTTAAAATCAGTCATGACAGATGACTTAATTAATACAATAATAGAATTAGAGTTGAATTATTTCTACGAAGTAAACTCTAAACCACATCCCTACGAATTCTACCTGTACTTTGACATATAACATTTAACACTATCTTCAGTTAGTCTTGAAGAGTTTTTAGACAGTATTTTATCTATCATACATGCATAAACCATCCCTTCAAAAAAGTTTAATCATCATTTTGATCACTATAGCTGCTGTATCAACTTTGTTTATTCTCTATCAGAACAAAGAACGCAATACGATCAATGTATTATTAGATATAGAATTCAAGCTTAGAATCAGTGAAAAAGCTTTTATCAAAGATGCTGAAGTGACTGTAACATTTATAAGAGTTGTTGAAGATAGTAGATGCCCCTCAAATGTTTATTGTTTCTGGGCTGGAAGAGCAATAGTAGAATTAAGCTTTACAAAAAATAATAAAGAGATTGGCAGAGTTAACCTAACTATTCCAGGTGATGAGGAAAAAGAATTTGATGGATATGTTATTAGATTGATAAGGATTGAGCCTCAGAGAGAATATCCAGATAAGATGCAAATCTCTCCCTCAGATTATAGAATCACTTTAATAATTTCGAAGAAGACAACTTAATTAGTGAATTAGTAGATTCAGCCATTTACTTAAAGATAGTTTATATTATACAACAAGATCATGGGGAGAGGAATTCTATTAAGAGGTTAATCGTAATGCCTATTACGATACTTCACGTGGTCTATGTCTGGCCAATTTTGAAAAGATTCAGGAATGAGAGGCTTACATTAGTCATAGGGTCGATTATACCTGATCTTGAGATACCTCTATTAACTATGATGGGTTATGCAATCCCTAGAGGGCTAGCCCACTCAATAATAGGAGCTCTAACTATTGATAGCTTGATAGTTCTTCTAGCTACGAAGATAATCTACAGCTTCCCGAGAGTTATTAGTAGTCTCGGAGTCAACCCTCGTTCTAGTGTAAGCTTGATCTACTCATGGAATGCTGCCAGCGTTGGAGCATTAACCCATGTATTAATAGATTATCTACATCATTCCTATAATCCAATATTATGGCCTATAATAAATGACTACATAGAAGGACCATTAACAATATTCTTAGGTTATCTCTATGCATCGCTACTCCTACACATTATCTCAATAATACTATTGACTTCGATAATACTTTACTCTTCTAGAATTCTAAAGATTAGTTTACGGAGATTATTATCTTCACCTAGTAATCTATACAGGGTGTTAGTTGAGCCTGATTTTTAAAATTCGGTAACCCATCTTTTCACTACTTCTCCACTATATGGATATTTTTCAGCTAACTCTTTTACTATCAATAACTGTCTTTCAATCCTGTCTAAAGCTACCCTTGCTGCCTGACTAGCAGTCCATGCCTCCCCAATTCCTACAAGATTCATCTTATCCGTTCTTAGCACGGATCTGCAGTGGACTAAATGTTGTTCTCCATGTTTCTCCTTGTGTTCTTTAAAGTGTAGTAAAAGATAACCATTGCCTAGAGTCTCCCCTAGTTTAGAAATATATTTTTCAGCAATTTTAATTATCTCTGATTTTTCATTTTGAGATATCTCTTTCATCTTAAAGCTTACTTGGATGTGGATTGGAGGTTTTTCTTTCTCTTCTAGAGGGGCAACGACTCCAAGTATGTCTGTCCAGGTAAGTATTCCAGAAACTCTATTATGAGATACTATGATAAGGCATGAAACATTATTCTCAATCATCTTCTTTATAGCAGTTGAAAGATCATCTTCAGGAGAAGATTGAATCACAGACTTAGTCATTATATCTGATACCTTATATCCTAAGCTTCTAATTTTTTCTCCAGCTACTTCTCCACGTGTTGCCCTAGTCCTAGGTTGTAAGACTTTATCGATTATGTCACGAATAGTAACTAGGCCTACTAATTTATCATTCTTAATTACGGGTAGCCTAGATATACCATTTTCACGCATTAATACTAATGCTTTACCTATCGTGGAGTCAGAAGTTATGGTAATAGGATCTCTAGTCATAACATCTCTAATTTTTAACCTAGGATAGAGCTTTTCCACAGCTCTACCTATATCATCTACTGTAATTATTCCACATATCTGTTTACTCTGGTCTGAGACTGGTAATCCTTTTACAGTGTTTTCAAGCATTAAACGTGCAGCTTTCGGAACAGAGTCAGAAGTATTAAGTATCGGTACTTTTACTAAAACATTCTTTGCTTTTACGTTTTCAATATTTAAGGTGGACCTTAATACGATTCTGTCAGTAACAACTCCAAGATAATTTTTAGAGTTATTTAAAACGATAACTATTGGAAGACCAGTATCTCTAAATATCCCAACAACCTTACTAAGTGGATCTTCAGCATTAACAAAATACACTTCTCTTCTCATATGCTCTTCAACACGAGGAATATTAGAAAACATAAACCATCCTATAATTATATTGTTAATCGAATAATATATCCTTAAAAAATATGTGTTTAATAGCTTAGAAAGGCTTTCCCAAGCTAATCTTTAATCAATATTTTAAATAGGCTTTACTCTTCATTTATAGAGGATTGGTTAGCATCTGCTTACTAGGTGGAGCAGAAGAGATAGGAGGAAATAAGATACTTCTACATGGAGAAGAAGGAGCTATATTCTTAGATTTCGGTCTCAATCTTAAGAAGAAGAGAGAGTATGCAGTTGGTTACGGATTCGAGAGAATAAATAGAGTCTTGAGAAACTATCTACTTGTAGGCATTCTTCCAAAAATTAATGGAGTATATAGAGAAGACCTAGCATTAGATGAAAATATTCTTAATAACGCAAGAAGCTTTTCAATAGATTGTTGTATAGTTTCCCATGGCCACTTAGACCATTATGGTTCAATCGCATTCTTAAGGATGGAAACACCTATAGCTGTAAGTAAGAGTATGAAAATATTAATTGAACACTCGATTGAAACCTCTGGAAGAACAGGCATCGATAGAGAGATATTCATCTATAGAGATAGAAGAAGAGAAGAATTAAAAAAGAAAATAAAGATTGAGGAAAACTTAGAAGAAGTTGAACGTCCAATAATAGTCTTTGAGGAGGGCAGAAAGATTAGCCAGGTTCCTTTTCAAGTCTTACCTATACCTGTTGACCACTCGATTCCAGCAACTTTTGGCTTCAGAATAGAGACAAATAGAGCATCTATAGCATATACAAGTGATATTAGACTTCATGGTGTCGTCAGCAAATATACAGAAGAATTTATAGAAAAAGTTAGAGATGTTGACATCTTATTAATTGAGGGAACTCGAATAAACGATTCAACAACTAGATCTGAAGATGATGTTAAGAATCAAGTTATTATAGAGACATTAAAGAAGAAGAATGGGAAGCTTGTCTCTACGTTAGTTTCACCTCTAGATATAGATAGAGTTAGAACACTTATAGAAGCTGCAGAAGAATGCAATAGGATACCAATCCTTTCATCTAGAATCTACCATTTAATTAAAACATTGTATGAAGAAGAGAGTAAAGTCAAACTTCCAAATCTAGAGAATGTAAAAGTATATTTTGAGAAAAGATCTATAATTGATGAAGGATATTTTCTAGGTTCTACGTATTTTAGAGGCTGGTTAAAGAAAATCTATGAATCATTACTAAATACAGATAAGCTTATCAAGCCTGAAGAAATCTCTAAACATCAAGATAGGTTTTTTCTTATTTTCAATAGTCATCAATGCGTTTTTGAGCTTGCAGAGATAAATCCTACGCCTGGATCGCTTTTTATTGAATCAACTAGTGAGCCTCATGATGAAGAACAAGAGATAGAATGGGAGAAAGTAGAGAATTGGATAAATCTTCTCAGACTTGATAGTAGGTGGATACATGCTTCAGGTCACGCTAATAGAGAAGACTTACTCAAGATAATCAAAGAAATAAAACCAAACTTGGTAATCCCCCTACATACTGAGAATCCTAGAGAATTTAAGAGAATGTTAGAAAAAGAAGATATCAAAGTTGAAATCATACAAGAAGGAGAAGAAACAAAGCTAAGTTAAAACTAGTATCTTTTTATTAGGACCCTCTCTAGAGGCTTTAAATAAATTAGATCTAAAGAGTAGGATGTTCTAGGTTATATAGAAGATAATAACAACTACTCACATGATTTGGGAGAGTAAGATAAACATTAACAAAGTCTTCAAGCTAAAGTATGGTGGGTCAAATCTCTACTTCGGTGTAGGAGCGATAAATAAAGTAGGAGAGATATTCAGAAGTTTAAAGGATAGAAAAATATCGAGGCTACTAATAGTTACGGGAAGCAAATCCTATAAGGTTTGTGGAGCATGGGATTATGTTAACCCTGCATTAGAAGAACACAATATACAGTACGTTTTATATGATAAAGTATCCGCTAATCCAACTGTAGACATGGTTGACGAAGCAGTCAAGATTGGTAAGGAGTTTAAGGCTCAAGCTGTTCTAGGCATAGGTGGTGGAAGCCCAATAGATACAGCTAAAGCTGTAGCAGCATTATTAGCAGTTGATAAGGATGCTAGAGAACTTTTTATGAAGAGGGAACAGCCCCAGTCATCTTTACCACTAATCTCCATAAATACAACACATGGTACAGGAACGGAAATCGATAGATATAGTGTGGAGACGATCTCTGAGAAAAATTATAAAATAGGCATGTCTTTAACATATCCAGAATACAGTATTGATGATCCGCAACTACTGATTAAGTTAGATGGATGGCAGACGATTGCGACAGCTGTAGATGCGTTAAACCATGTTATAGAGTCTGCTACCAATAGGAATACAACACCTTTCTCGATAGAGTTAGCACAGCAAGCAACAAGTCTGGTTGCGAGATATTTACCTACAGTAATAGTTGATCCTGAGAATCTTGTAGCTAGATACTATCTCTTGTATGCCTCGATGATAGCTGGAATTGCTATAGACCATGTTGGAACTCATATAACACATAGCTTAGAACATCCATTGAGTGCAGTGAAGCCTGAGATACCGCATGGAATAGGACTTGGGATACTTCTTCCAGCAATGCTTAAGACCATCTATCCTGCAGTACCTGAAACATTAACAGAAATCTTAAAACCTATAGTGCCTGAATTAGGAGGAAGACCAGGAGAAGCAAAAACTGCAGCGTTAAGAGTAGAAGAATGGCTCTACAACGTAGGCTTAAAAAAGAAGCTCTCTGATTATAAATTCACAGAATCAGATATACCTGAACTAGTCAGGCTTGTAAAGGAAACACCTGGATTACTTGACGGACTAAAAGCTGCACCTATAGATGTAAGTATAGAGGATGTAGTTAAGATATATCAAGAGTCACTCCATCCATTCTCATAAATTCCATATAGTTAACAGATCTTCTAGATTCAAGATAGTGGACCGGGCGGGATTTGAACCCGCGACCTCCCGCGTGCGAGGCGGACGATCTCCCACTGATCTACCGGCCCCTTATATTTGGTTGGATTAATTTCTAAAAAACTTACCTTTAATCATCCTGGTTGTAAAATGTCTACTAGTAGGTTTCATGGGTATTCGTTAGCTTTCTTATCTTGCATCATGCTGCTGGTTAGAGTTTTCTAGCTAGATTTGATAGATTTTGTATAGAGTGTATTGGTTAGACATATATGTATTGTACGTAGGAGTCTTTTCGTGTTTGTGGATCCCAGTACCAGCATTTATATCCATATCCTCTATCTGAGTCTAAGTTCCAGTCTGTAAAGACTATGTCTAGATCTTTCTTTAATAATGCGTTAAGTATCATCCAGTAAGATAGACTAACAGCATTTCCTAGTGTATATCCACTAGCTTCAAGTTCTCTTGTCCTATCAGGAGTTGGAGCCTTGGCGTACTCTCTTAGATAACTTAGAGTTTGCTGGTTGAAGGGTTCTAGGAATATAAAGTTGTCAGGGTTTGTATCAGCGCTTCTTGCATTCAGTGCTGGAAGAGTTCCAGGTTCTTCTATGCTTGTCCTTGGACATTGGAGATTATTTAACTCACATGAATGGGTGCGGGGATATCCTTTAAAATCAACTATAGCATTACATTGATAGTTTGTTATCAAGTTTCTTCCATGAGCTGAATTTAGTTCATCTGGCTCAGGGTAGAGTAGACCAGCGAGTACGAGAGTTTGCCTAAACTGTCTAAGTAGAGTATATAATGCTAGCTGTATCCCATAGAGGATAGCGATCAAGATCATGATCGGTATCGTTAACAGTAAAGAAGATATAAAATCTATTATAGCCAAGATTGTTTCAAAAGTCCATTTTAGTAAGTCTCCTAGATACTCTAACCATTCTTCAATACTTTTTACAAATTCTTCATAACATTCTCTAGATTCTTCTGTTAAGCCTAGTGCCATTATATCTTCAAAGCTGCACATTCTTCTAGGCCTTGGTGGGGAGGGTGGAGGCTTAATCCCTCTTAAAGCATCCGAGAGAATATCTAAGACACCGCTAAAAGGTTCTTCTGGGGGTTTTATGTTCATACTTCCGAGAACTTCTGTTACAAACTTGTAGACCTCATATGTTGCATATATATCTTCAGGTTTAAAGAAACCACCATACGCACGGTTTATCCTACTTGGGTGCGGTGTATATTGGTATGTCTGTTTAAAAGAATCATGAAGTAGGTTTACAATTTCAGATGGTAGACTTGAGGGGAGCTCCAAGATACTGTTAAGTTTACTGTTTATGCTTTCACCATATACTTTGTAGAATTTCCATGAATCAATATAGTTCTCTACAGTAGCATGTCTCTGCATATGCATTCTATAAGGTCCACCAACTATCTGGTTAACGTATCCATGTCCTATCACATCTGTTGCAATATGAGTTAGATATCCAAAGGCATAAGCTATCTGGACATCATATTTTGCAGAATTTACTAGGTTAGCAGCAAACTTGCCTGTCCATCTATAGTGAAGCATATCAAACCAGTACCAGTCTGATTCTTTCTTCCCTTTCTGTAGAGGTGGAGTAAATTCATCAAATAATGTATGAAGTAGGCTTGGTGATCCCGAGAGGTTGCTCAACACATCATATCCCTCTATTACACCGCTAAACAGCATAGTAGCTATACTTGATTTTAATAATCTAACGGTCTCATCTATTTCATGAATAAGGGTTTTTATCAAAGCAATCGTTGAAGGAGCTAGGGTTTCTACTGCCTGCTCTACTGGTTCTCCTAATGCTTCTATTGTCTTCTTGACTTTTCCTATAGTCTCATTGTACAGATCTATAACCCATTTCCAGTTCTTATAGAAATTGTGTAGTTTTCTAACAACCTCAAAGTCTGGAGCCCAGAAGAATAAATCAGGTCCAATAGCACCTAGCACCGCTGCACGTCTATATGCATACATTATTTCTCCTATCTTTTTCTCTATTTCTCCACTGCTTTTTCTAAATCGATCAATTACTTGATCTAACACGATTACATGGACTGCTGTCTTAGGCATTTCTAATCCTCCACTAATCCTCCTCTCCCAACCACAATTACATGTCTATCTCGATCATCACTTCTTCTATAGATGCTTCTAACAGGTGCATCACTATTCATTACAAAACTCTTAGGATCCAAGATAGGGTCATAGCATACCCATATCAATACTTCGTATCTAGGAGATAATTCACTGAAATCAAAATCAATACGTTCACCAGGGTTAAGGGATGTTGTCCCCCGCCAAACCAGTCTAAAACTATTCAATGGGTATTCATTATATGTTATTCCTGGAATAGTTGTATGGGGGCCATGGTACAGTTCTAGCACAGTGAAGAATGATGGTGTATTTCCTTGGTTTATTACTACTGTTTCGACCTGCTCATAGTATGCCTGTCCTCCAGCTACTATGTAGGGGAAAACCATGTGCTCCCAATCTCTCTCAGGAATATCTGGAATCACTATAGGAGAAGTAGTAGTTGATGTTGTTGTCTCTATAAAAGTAGTTTCACTAGTTGTTAATCTTGTAGTTGTATCAGATGTTGTTATAGTAGAGCTTGGCGATATGGTTGGCGATGGAGAGGTTCTAGGAGTTGTGATAACTGATTCAGTGGACGTTACATGTGTAGACGGGGTTGTAGTGGTTTCAAATACTTCAGTAGACTTAGTAGTCGTCATTATTGTTTCAGTTTTCTCTCTACTCGTAAGAATTTTACTTATTAATTCAGATATTTCATCTCCATATAATCTGTATGCGATAAAGCCTAAACCAAGTAAACTTGAAACACCTAGAATCGCTGCAATTGCCTTTCTCCTATCTTTCTTCTTCTCAGGATGACCTTCTATAAGGGTTAAAGGGGAACCACAATGTGGACAGTAAGTAAGATCTTCGGAAGGAAGTTTCCTTCCACATCTCGGACAATAACTCACGAATAATTATGTTGATAGTGGCTAATAAACTTATAGATTTTCATAAACAAGACTTGCAGTCAATAGAATGGTGTCCTTCGTAAATCTTTTTAAAAATTAATGAGAGACTTAATCTTTTTACTACATTGGAGGAAGATACCTGTTTACATCAATGTGTAGTTATTATCTTTACCACATTTTGGCTTAGTAGGTTCTTTCTATTCTAGCACCAATAGGTGTTGGTTTAGCTATTATTCCAACTGTTTCTACACCATATTGCTTAAATTTCATCACAATTTCTCTACGTATATCTTCAGCATCTTCAGGATAAGTTAAAGCGAATACAGACGGTCCTGCACCGCTTATACTGAATCCCAATGCTCCAGCTTTTAATGCAGTCTCCTTTACTTCATAGAATCTTGGGATCATTATACTTCTAGCAGGCTCGACTACGTAATCACTACTAATTGCTTCACCAATCATTTTTAAGTCTTCCTTCATTATACCTGTTATTAAGCGGGTTAAGCTCGAAGTCTGTTTAACCATTGTTTCTAGGTCAATCTTCTTAGGAAGCAAGCTCCTAGCATACTCTGTCTTATTATTTGGTAACTTAACCTGGGGGGTTACCAATACTATCGAGAAATCTATTGATGGCTTAATATTGAATATCTCAGGCTTATTTACATCGAGTATCATAGTGAATCCACCATAAAGCGAGGGGGCCACATTATCTAGATGTGGAGAACCACATGCAACCTTCTCGCCTTCACCTGCAGATCTCACGAGAACTTCCATTGGAAACTTATCTCCAAGAAGAATATTCATAGCATATGCTGCTGCAGCTGCTGAGGCACCAGAACTCCCTAGACCTATACCTATGGGTACATTCTTAACAAGCTTCATCTTGAATCCACTTCTAATCTCTGCAAACTCCATGACCTTCAAAGCTGAGATTACAGCAGAATTCTCTTCAGGCTTAGAAGCCACAGCTACGCTTGTGTTGTTCACTATCTCCAGAGTAATCAATCTATCATCGGTTAATTCTATCCTAACTATGTCTCTATAATTCTCTATAGCTAATCCAACTATATCAAATCCTGGTCCAAGATTAGCGATAGTAGCTGGAGCAGATGCCTCGACGATCTTCATCTCTAACGTAGAAGATTTAATGAAGAGTTACTGATAAATCTTATATTTCCTAATATATCAACTGATACCGATACTCTTATTAAAAACAATTCATAATGTAGTGGACATGAGACACGTTGATTACGATATAGTAATAATCGGGGGAGGGGTGGCAGGTCTTACAGCAGCATTATACGCTTCTAGACAGAAGATGAGTACACTTATAATAACTAAAGATATAGGTGGACAACTAACTTTAACCTCAAGCATGGAGAATTTCCCTGGATACAAATCTATTTCAGGTTACGAACTTGCATCAAAGATTTTAGATCAAGTTCAACAGTACGGTGCAGAGATCTTATTTGATGAAGTAGTTAAAATAGAACAAGGACTTGATGAAGTATTCTATGTAAAGACTCGAGGAGGATACGAGTTAAGTTGTGAAGCAGTAATCTTATCCTTTGGGAAGACTCCAAGAGAGATGAATGTTCCAGGAGAAGAAAAATTCAAAGGCAAAGGGATAAGTTACTGCGCTATATGCGATGCTCCATTATATCGAGAGAAGACGGTGTTGGTGTACGGCTGGGGACCACAAGCTCTCGAGGCAGTTAATCTATTATGCGAATACGACAATAAAGTATACTTAATCCATAGAGGTAAAAGCAGGCTTGATTCAAAGAGTCTTCCAGCAAAATGCATTGAGAAGTTTGAAGAATTTCCTGAGACAATCGTTAAAGAAGTTAGAGGAAGTGATAAACTTGAGTCAGTAGTCTTAGAAAGTTTGACTGATGGATCAGTAAAGGAGCTGAGGGTAGACGGTATATTCGTTGAATTGGGATATGAGATGAAGACAGATTGGGTTAAGGGATTTGTTGAATTAAATGAGAATGGTGAAATAATCGTGGACTCAAATTGTGCAACTAGTAGGAGAGGAGTATTCGCTTCAGGGGATGTTACAAACATAGTCTACAAGCAAGCTGTAATCTCTGCAGCTCAAGGAGCTATCGCAGCACTATCAGCCTACAACTACCTTCAAGAAAAGAGAGGAGGTGTAAAGATAAAGTCAGATTGGAGGGAAGTCCTTAAGGAGTAACAGTTTTCCACTATCTTAGCTAGATGGATTTATGCTTGATTGAGAAGATTTATGATATTTATGTGAGTAAGGCCATGATACTGAAGATTACGAGCATTACTAGTAGTGCTACTAAAAGAACATTTAGTATAGGATATGTTAATGGTAGAGTTAAAGCAAGATATAGAAAATATGATGAAAAACCGAGAACTATCAGACATAATCCTTTAATCAGGATCTTGAAGAACCTTGGAGCACCCGTACTCATAGCAGACCTACGGTAATCCAACGATACAGCCATCTTATTAACTTCAATAAAATATGCAGAAAGCGTATTAACATATATAAAATACATGTTAAAGAATTCGGTATTTTTATCGATTGGTTAAGAAAAGGTTTAATTAGAGCCTTGATGCCAGTAAAAGCAAAGCTCCGAGGGCTGAAGATGATGAGGATCTCAAACAATACTACTAAAGTCTTCTTTTTTGCCTTCTGGAGCTATTATTATTTTGCCCTGGCGTAGGCTGGGGCGTCTGAATAAATTCTAAATGTATTGGAGGTGTGTTCTGTTTGGTTAAGAGTATAGTAGTTAAATTGGGTGGATCTGTCTTAAAAGATGTCGCAGCTATCGCTGATGCTGCAAACTGGGTTAAGAAGTTAATAGATAACGGCTACGGGGTTGTAGTAGTTGTCTCAGCATTAAAAGGTGTAACAGACGAACTTGTAGATACAGTCAAGAATCTATCGAAGAATCCTGATCCAACGTTGATGGATGAGATACTAGCGATGGGTGAAAGAACCAGTGTAAGACTCTTCACCCTAGCCTTAAGAGAACATGGAGTAAATGCATTATTCATTGATCCGTCTGACGATAGATGGCCAATAATAACAACAGATAAACATCTTGATGCAGAGCCTATCTACGAAGAAACGAAGAAGAAAATAGAAGAAAAGATCATGCCATTAATTTCTGAAGGAGTTATACCTGTAATCTGCGGATTCGTAGGAATAACTACTGATGGAAAAATAACCACTCTAGGTAGAGGAGGCAGCGATACAACTGCAGTTCTAATCGGTAGCTGTCTAAACGCTGAAGAAATAGTATTAGTTAAAGATGTACCTGGAATATTCTCAGTAGACCCAGACATTGTTGAAGATGCAAAGATATTGAGTGAGCTCGATTTCAAAGAAGTTCAAGCTCTAGTAAGAGGAGGTTCAAAGATCATTCATACAAAAGCTTTGAGATACTTGGGGCAGAATCTAAAGCTTAGAATCGCAAGTCTGAAAGAACTGTTAAGTAATGGTGGAACAGTAATTAGAGGCTATGAACCAGACATAGAAGTATACTCTCCTACCATTAAGATAACTATGACGACCATTATTGGGAACCAACTTGATGGAGCCGCAGCTTTCGAGAAATTATTAAACAAGCTAAAAGAGCGGGGTCTAAAGATTATGGCAATAACTAGTGAGGAGCATTCTTTAGTTCTTTACATTGAAGAGAAAAACGGAATCATAGCAGATATCCACTCTACTCTAGTATCAAATAATATAGGTAAAGCTATCAGTTTCTATGAAGATCTATCAATGCTAGTAATATCTGGAAGAATGCTTGAGACTAGCCCTGGAATAATCTATAGGGTTACTAAACCTCTAGCAGAATCTGGTATAAACGTTTATGGTCTACTAACTATAAGCTCGTCAATCAGATTAATACTATCTAGTAGAGATATCGATAGAGCTAAGAAGATGTTGATAGAAGAGTTAAAGAAGGAGGCGACAATATGAAGACGTTAAAAGTAGGTATTTTAGGAGCAACAGGAATGGTTGGCGTAGAATACATCGATCTATTAGTAAACCATCCATGGTTTAAGATATCAACATTGTCAGGGAAGAAGAGTGTAGGAAAGAAGTATGGTGAGGCAGTAAAAATATTAAGAAACGTTCCCAAGGAGGTTGAAGATATTGAAGTCATAGAAACAGATCCAAAGAAGTTTGATGCCGACTTAGTATTTTCATCACTACCTTCTGAAGCTGCAAGAGAGATCGAGCTTGAATTCATCGAGCATGGTTTCCCAATTGTTAGTGAAGCATCAGCGTATAGAATGGAGCCTGACGTACCATTAATGATACCTGAAGTAAATCCTGACCATCTTGAATTAATAAAGATGCAAAAAAAGAAGACTGAAGGATTCATAGTAACTACTCCTAACTGTACCGCTATAGGGCTTGTTCTTTCCCTTAAACCAATCCTAGACCAATATGGGATACATAAAGTAGTTGTAGCAACATACCAAGCGGTAACTGGTGCAGGATTTCCAGGAGTACCATCCTACTCTATACTTGGAAACATAATACCATACATAAAGAAGGAAGAAGAAAAAGTCTCAATAGAAGCAAAGAAGATTCTAGGGAGATTTAATGGAAACGATATAGAACATGTAAGATTTCCTATTGAAGCATCATGTGCTAGAGTTCCCACTATTGATGGTCATTTAGAGGCAGTATATGTCGAGACGGAGAAAGAATTTCAATTAGATGAAGTTATTGAAGTATTCAAAAAGTTTAGAGGTGAACCTCAGAAACTTAACCTCCCAACAGCTCCAAGAGAGCCAATAATCGTTACTGATATAGAGGATAGACCTCAACCTAGACTAGATGTATACGCTGGTACAGTTCCTGGAATGAGTATAGTTGTCGGAAGAATAAGGAGAGGAGAATCTAAAAATGTTCTAAAATACTTTGTTTTAAGCCATAATAGAATTAGAGGTGCAGCTGGTACCGCTGTCCTTACAGCTGAGCTTCTCACAATTAAGGGATACGTGGGGTGATGGAAATGGTTTCTGGTAAACAAGTTAGAATATCTAGGATAACTTTCAATAATAGAATTCTCTGTATCCCGATGGACCATGGAGTAACTGTAGGTCCAATAAAGGGAATAGACAATATTCATGAAACGATAAGGAAGGTTGAGAGAGGAGGAGCTACAGCTGTATTAGCACATAAAGGAATCTTCAAAAGCTTACCTTCACCATTAAGAATAGGCCTGATCGTCCACTTCTCTGCTTCAACCAATTTATCATCTAACCCTAACTGGAAGGTTAGAGTAGGAACGATAGAAGAAGCTATAAGACTTGGAGCAGATGCCTTATCTCTCCACATCAACATAGGTAACAAAGATGAACAAGACATGCTAGTTAAGCTAGGCATCATGGCTGATGAATGTGATGAATGGGGAGTTCCACTCATAGCAATGATGTATCCTAGAGGAGAGAATATTAAGAATCCAAATGACCCGAATGTGATCGCTCATGTAGCTAGAATAGCTGCTGAATTAGGAGCAGATATCGTGAAAGTACCTATGCCATCCTCAAACCCTGATGAGATAAAGATTATCGTGAAAGGATGTCCAGTACCTGTAGTAGCAGCAGGTGGGCCGAAGCTAGATAGTGATAGACAGGTGCTAGAGCTTGCTGAAGCAGTTATAAGAGCAGGAGGGTTTGGAATAACTTTTGGTAGAAACGTCTTCCAACATGATGACCCAGAACTTATCACGAGGGCTCTTAGAGCTATTGTAATAGAAGGTAGAACTATTGAAGAAGCATTACAAATACTAGCAGGCGGCGGAAGAAACCATGAATAAGCAAATTATGATTTCTCCAAGCCATCCAGACAGAAAATTAATAGAGCATGCATTATCTCTCGGCATTAAAGATGTATACTGCAAGGTCTCATGCAGTATCCCTGAAGATCTACAACATCATCTTAATGTTTATCTTGAAGATGAAAACGGAGTGATCGAAATACTTGGAGAGAAAACTTCAAAACCTATAAAAGTCAAGGTAGAAGACGCTGGAGATATTCAGAAAGTCTTGAATGCTGTATCAATAGGTGCAAAAATTATCTTTGTAGACACACCTTCATGGAAGATTATACCTCTAGAAAACTTAATAGCTCAACTGCAAGAAGCTAATGTTAAACTATATGCTTATGCTTCAAATCCTAGTGAAGCTGAGACACTCCTAGGAGTATTAGAGAAAGGAGTTGATGGAGTAGTAGTCAAGGTAGATAGTATTGAAGAATTAGATATAATTCATGAAATCATCGGGTCGATCGATAAGATAGAATTAGAGTATGCTGAAGTCGTCGACATGAGGAATGCAGGCATGGGAGAGAGAGTATGCGTAGATACAGTTACAATCCTAAATATGGGAGAAGGACTACTTGTAGGCAATAGTGCTCAATTCTTCTTCCTAATACATAATGAAAGTATAGGCTCAGCATTTACATCTCCTAGACCGTTTAGAGTGAATGCGGGAGCAGTACACTGTTATGTAATGATGCCTAATAGATCGACTAGATATCTCTCAGAACTATCTTCAGGTACACGGGTATTGATAGTTTCAAGCACTGGAGGAACACGTGTAGCCTCAATTGGTAGAGTTAAGATTGAGAGGAGACCGCTAAAATTGATCAAGGCTAAGGTAGGAGACGTAGAGGGATCAGTAATTTTACAGGATGCTGAAACAATCAGGCTTATAAGAAGCGATGGTTCGCCTGCCCCTATAACTGAGATAAAGCCTGGGGATAAAATCATTGTACATGTTTCTGAACTTAAAGCTAGACATTTTGGAAAAACCGTTGAAGAATTCATTATTGAAAGATAAGATATGAAGCCTAAAATCTGTGTTAGTGTTAAAGCTAAAACTATTAATGAATTAGAATGGAAAGCTAAGAGAGCATTAGATATTGGAGGAGACTTAGTTGAGCTCCGAATAGATTACTTAGAGAATCCTTCTATAGATAGATTGATGAAACTAATATTAGATTTAAGCAACAGAATAATTATAACTGTAAGACCACTATGGGAAGGAGGAGAGTTTCGAGGAGAAGAGAAGTCGAGAATCGAGTTAATGAAAGAACTAATTCAACTTAAACCTGCATATATCGACGTGGAGCTTAAAACAGTAAAAGAACATATGTTAGAACATAGTAGAGAAAGTATTAGAATTGTTTCTTGGCATAGATTTGATAATACTCCAAGCCTCGATGAATTAAGTCAGATAGCTTCTGAAATGCTTAAACTAGGCGATATTGCAAAAATAGTTACAAAGGTTAATGGTTTAGAGGAAAATCTAAGGATAATAAGGCTATACAAGATGTACCCACCTGAGAGGCTTATAGCATTTGGAGTAGGAGAGAAGAGTCTACCTTCCCGTATACTTTCAATATTGATGGGTTCACCATTAATCTACACCTGTCTTCCAGGAGAAGAAGTAGCTCATGGTCAACCAACCGTTGGAGAGATGCTTGAGATAATAACTATTCTGGAGAGTAGAAGTATATGGAAATAGACTCTGAGACTAAACTCTGCTGCTTAATAGGTCATCCAGTAAAGCATTCTATCTCCCCCCAGCTTCATAACTCTGCATTTAAACATCTAGGATTAAACATGGTCTATCTAGCATTCGATGTAAAGTCAGAGCATCTATCTAGAGTAGTAAAGGGATTAAGACCATTAAACATTGTAGGATTCAATGTTACAATACCTCATAAAGTATCAATAATCAAGTTTCTAGACATCCTTGACTCAACGGCAAGGGAGACTAAAGCAGTAAATACAGTCGTATTGAAGAATAATAGATTGACAGGGTATAATACTGATGTAGAAGGTATAAAGAGATCTCTGCTTGATTCAAAGGGCATCCTAGATGGAAGAGCATTAATCATAGGAGCTGGAGGGGCAGCAAGAGCTGCAGTAGTAGCCTTGAAAAATCTTGGAATAGATGAAATAGTTATCGCGAATAGGAGGATCTGGAAAGCTGCAGCATTAGTCAGGATATTTAAGAAAAATGATTTAGAAGTAAAGTCAGTAGGTCTCCCAGAGGTAAGGAGATATTCTAGAACATCCTCTATAATAATCAATGCAACGCCTGTGGGCATGTGGCCTCATCAAGATGAAACACCCTTATCTTCTAAAGACATCCCAAGAAACTCAACAGTATTAGACCTCGTCTACAATCCCTTAAAGACAAAACTTTTAGAAGAAGCTGAGAAAGCAGGAGCAGAGACGATAAATGGGTTAAAACCACTTATCGAGCAGGCTTCTAAAGCTTTTGAGCTCTGGACAGGTTTACATCCTCCCAAGGATGTTTTATGGAGAGTTGCAGAAGAAGCATTAACGAAATGGGGTATGAAATGAAGAGTAGAGCAATAGTTCATGGAGCAGTCTCAATCGTTAATGCTATTCCAACTGGGTTAGGAGGAGCATTAGGCGTAGATCTCAAAACTATAGTTGAGGCACAACTTCATAATACTAATAAAAGAGAGTTAGAAATCGAGGTTGAGGTAGAAGATGAAAAGATTGAAGATACTACACTCATAGAAAAAACGGTAGATAAGCTATTAAATATTGTAGGAAATGAGAAAGCATGTATACATTTGGATATCTATTCAAATATACCGGTTGCTCGAGGTTTAAAGAGTTCAAGTGCAGTCTCAGACGCAGTCGTACTTGCAGTATCGAAACTTTTAGGAATTAGATTAAACTACATGGAGGCTGTAAACTTGGCTGTTGATGCATGCATAGAGGCTGGTGTAACCCTCACGGGAGCATTCGATGATGCTGTAACATGCATGATCGGCGGTGTAAATATTACAGATAACTATAAGAGAGAGATACTTGCACACTGGGATGTAGAAGAAGATTTAAGCATCATAATAAGCATTCCAGAGGAGAAGATATATACTGGTGAATTAGACATCGATATTTTCAGGAATGTTAGAACTCTCTCTAATAGAGCGGTATCATTAGCATTAAATGGTCTCATATGGGATGCTATGATAATTAACGGGATTATAATAGCCTCTGCCATGAACATAGACTATAGACCGATGATGGAAGTATTAAAAAAGAATGTACTTTCATGTGGAGTATCAGGCAAAGGTCCAGCTATAGTAGCAGTAACAAGACCAGACTATGAAAATGAAATAGAAAGAGAATTTAAGAAATACGGGAAAACGTTGAAGACTAAGCCTAACAATAAGACAGCTATAGTTGAAGTCTTAGAGTAATATAGATTCTAGCTAGAAGCTGATTTATCCTTCTCTCCAGAGAGTTGCCTAATTCGAGGATTTAAAGAAATGAGTAGACTGTAAACATAGTCTAAGTTTAATGGCTCTCCTTGTCTCAGTTTTTTAAATAAGCTAAAAGTCTCCAAGCCTATCTTTATCAACTCGTAATCAATCTTAGAAGAGTCCACTCCACTTGTATCTATTAATCCTTCTTCAGAGTAATCGTTTACCACTGCCAGAACACATCCAGTAAATATTCTCTTATCGAGACATCTTTCATAATAGTCTCTCAATATACAGTATGCGGAATACTCCATCTCGCTTGAGATTACTCCTAGTTCAATAAAAGATCTAATTCTCTCTTTAAGCTCATGCCTCCTCGGAGAAAAGCTTGGTCTCTCCTTAAAGTATAAATCATCTTTTGTATGGACTGGTCCTATCCAGAGATTTCTTCCAAGAGTATATCCATTTACTTCAGCGGCTTTCAATAATAAAGGTATTAACTCTACACTTGTAATTGCTGGATATTCTAAATCTATTACAGCTGTGGTCGCCCCTTCATCTCTTACACATGACGTAGGGATATGGATATGGCCCTTCTTAACATATTGTTGGAGAGAACCAGATGTTCCAAGCCTAAGGATGACCATGAAATCATCTTTTATAGCTTCAATAATCTCGGGAAGAATTATCATTACACTTGAAGGCCCCATCCCAGTTGAGACAGCTGAGACTTCTAGACCATTATAGTACCCATTAACTACTACATGGCCTCTCTCTCCCACGAAGATTTCTGGCCTCTCTAAGAATTCTGCAACTTTCTTAATTCTACTAGGTGAGCCACCTGTAAGAATATATGGATTTAATCTAGCTACTTCTATATGAGCTGATCTACCAGTTGACGTCGTAAAAGTTATCTTCATACTGAAGAATTAATATCAAGGTAAAAATTAAGCTTTAGATTAAAAGTTGAAGCTTTAGGATATCTTGACTAGCCTGTTAGTTTACTTTTTCTCTTCTTGAGTTTGTAGCTCTTTCTCTAATTCTTTCTCAATCTCTTCTATTGGTTTCGGAGGTGGAGTAGTAGCTAAAGTATATCCAATCCAGGCAAATATTGCGAGTACTCCTGTAACGACTATGAATGCAGTTATCTTTAGTATAATTAAACTCCACTCAGTGAAGAATAGTAGCCAATTATAAGTTACTATCCCTATTACTGATAATATAAGTATGGTTACTCCGATTAACGTGTCACGGCTCAAGTTATCAATACCCCGCTGTTCATAAAACACGTTTACAGACTCGTTATTATAGATTTTCCCAAGATTAGTTCTAATCAATACCGTCTGTAGAACTGCATCTTTATCATTGATTAATTTCTGACCTTCAAAAGTTTAGGATAGAAGTGTTTTTTACCATGAATATTTTTCAGTTCATCCCACTCATATAGAATCTTTACTGCCTCGATAGCTGTCTTAATTGCATCATCTTCACCTACTATCTCAAATCTATCTTCAATCCTATTCGCAAAAACTGCGCAAACAGATCCTGCTCGTAGCCCGTATAATGAAGCCAATGTAAAGATTATAGATGACTCCATCTCAAAGTTCAGCACATTCATCGATTGAAGATCTCTAAGTATCTTCTCTGAATAACTCCAACTATATTCTTTAAACCCTTTCCTACCTTGCCCAGCATAGAAGCTATCAGTAGAAGCTGATACACCTAAATGATATTTTAGCCCTAGATTTTCAGCTGCCTGAATTAATGCTAGTACAACTTCATAATCTGCATAAGCTGGATAACCATCAATTACATATTGTCTAGAAGTTCCCTCAAGTCTTACAGCAGCTGTAGATATTATGATATCTCCTAAACCTATACCTTTCTGAATAGCACCTGTGCTTCCTACCCTAATAAAGGTCTTACCACCTGCTCTAGCAAGCTCCTCTACAGCTATAGCAGTAGACGGTGCACCTATGCCTGTTGAGCAAGCAGAGATAGGTTTCCCATTAATTGTTCCCGTCCAAACTCTAAACTCTCTATGGAAAGAAATTTCTCTACCTTCATCCCAATATTTAGCAATCTTTAGTACCCTATCTGGGTCTCCTGGAAGTAAGACGTATTCAGCGATTTCTCCAGCCTTCACTCGAACATGATAAAACTGTCCACCTATACTCGGTTCAGATGCAGACATATCTTTAACTGGGCAACTCTCTAAGATAAGCTTTTATATGTTTGGATCCAATATGTTAATAATCTTAAAACTTCTTCTAAATAAGATAATGTCGAATTATTGGAACTTAGATGTATGTTAGCAACATACCTTAAAGAAAACCATAAGCAAAATGCAAAATAGATATATTAAAGCTATGTTCTAATCATCATCAAGAAGAAGACTTGGATAAATTATACGTTGCTTCCTCAATTATAAGTGGGCAAGTTAATGCTCCACCTAGCAAAAGTTATACTCATAGAGCTTATGCAATCTCTCTTATAACTAGTGGAGACAGCGAAGTAGAAAACCCTCTAGTTTCAGGTGATACTCGAGCAACATTAAGAGCATGTAGACAGCTTGGAGCAGAGGTCATTGAAGAAAAAGAAGACAGTATTATAGTTAGCGGTGGTAGATTATGTCTACCTGACGATGTAGTTAACGCTGAGAATTCTGGGACTACCTTAAGATTATTTACGGCTATATCTTCTCTTGCTCCAGCTGGATACGTCGTGCTTACTGGCGATGATAGTTTAAGGAGGAGACCTATGCAACCATTACTCGACGCTCTTAGAATACTTGGAGTAGAATGCTGGTCAAGTAGAGGAAATGGATGTGCACCTATAATAGTAAAGTCAGGAGGGCTTAAGGGCGGAGAGACAACTATTAGAGGTGATATATCTTCCCAGTTTATCTCAGCTCTCTTAATAGCCTCAACTAAAGCTGAACAACACGTAAGGATAAGAATTGACGGTGAACCTGTCTCAAAAAAATATATAGATGCAACCTTAGAAATGCTAAGAAGATATGGCTATAGAATTGAGAGGGAAGGATACTCGTTATTTGAGGTTAGCCCCGACCAGTCAGGTCGTCCAACATCTTTTAGAGTTCCAGGAGATTTTAGTTCAGCATCGTTTATCTTAGCAGGAGCCTACCTGACTAGAGGTAGAGTAGAAGTTGGAAATCTTGATCTTAACCTACCACAAGCAGACTCAGCGATACTAAGCATTCTAAACGAATTTGATGTTAAAGTAGGTATTCATAGTGATAAGATCGTAGCGGAAGGTTGTGAGCCCTCTAAATGTGATAGAGTATTCAGCCTTAGAGATTCTCCCGACCTAGTACCAGTTGTAGCAGTAATGGCTGCCAAGACTCCGAGCCATACAATCATCAAAGAAGTTAAACATGCTAGATTCAAGGAGAGTGATAGAATTTCTTCTGTAGCAGTAGAGTTGAAGAAGCTTGGAGTAGATGTAGAAGTATTTGAAGATGGGATGAAGATTAAGGGAAGAGAAGAACTTGAAGGAAATGTTGAACTTGATGCTCATAACGACCATAGATTATTCATGGCCTTCACGGTTCTCGCTGCCTCAACTAAGAAAGGATGCACCATCAATGGGTTAAGATGGGCAGAAATATCTTACCCAGACTTTTTAAAAGATCTAGAAAAACTTAACATCACATTTAGAGAAATATAGATAAGCTTCCAAGAAGTATTCTACAAGGATTGAAGTGGCTGGAAATATACTTGGTGAAATGTTTAGAGTAGTAAGCTTTGGTGAAAGCCATGGTAGATGTATCGGAGTTGTTATAGACGGCTGTCCAGCTGGATTAGAACTTTCTGAAGAAGATATCCAGAAAGAACTAAATTTAAGGAGACCTGGAACTTCTAGAATAACTACTAGTAGAATGGAAGAAGATAAAGTTGAGATCTTATCAGGAGTCTTCAACGGATATACTACTGGTGCACCTATATGCATGATTATTTTGAATAAAGATGTTAGAAGCGAAGATTACGAGTCCATTAAGTATACACCGAGACCTAGCCATGCAGACTATTTCGCACATGTAAAATATGGTGGATACAACGACTATAGAGGTGGAGGAAGATTCTCAGGAAGAATTACAGCTGGATTTGTGATGGCTGGGGCGGTTGCTAAAAAACTACTAAAGAAGATCTTAGAAGTCGAGGTAACAGCATATACTTTAGAGATCGGAGGAGAGAAAGCTGAGAACTTTACATTAGATGAGGCTAAAAGACATAGATATGAAAATGATGTTAGAGCTCCAACTCCCGAAGCTGCTGTAAAGATGAAAGAAAAAATTCAGCAAGCGATGCTTAGAGGAGATAGCATCGGAGGAATAGTCGAATGTACTGTAACAGGTCTTCCAGTAGGATTAGGTGAACCTGTATTCGATGCATTAGATTCAGATTTAGCTAAAGCGATGCTCTCTATTCCAGCTGTAAAAGGTATAGAATTTGGAGCAGGATTCAAAGCAGCTAGAATGTTTGGTTCAGAACATAATGACCCCTTTATAGTAAAAGATGGAAGAATAGATTTAGAGAAAAATGATGCTGGAGGAATAGTTGGAGGAATCTCAACTGGAGCTCCACTTCTTTTTAGAGTAGTTTTTAAACCTCCATCATCTATTGCATTAAAGCAGAAAACAATCGATCTTAGAACAAGAGAAGAGACAGAGATTATCGTAAGTGGAAGGCATGATCCATGTATTGTTCCTAGAGCGGTTCCAGTAGTAGAAGCAATGACAGCAATAGTATTAACAGATCATGCAATAAGATACGGTATCATTCCGCCAGTAATTAGAAACCTTTAAAGATAATAAGACATCACTACAGATTCTATACAGAATATGTTAGTGAAGTGGGCTTCTGTAGGAGTCGACCTTGCAGGATCACCTAAAAGATATACTGGCCTGTGTAGAATGGACCTTAACCTCTACTGTGAATCATGTCTATCAAAAACAGATCATGAAATATTGAATTTCATATTTTCCTCCAACCCTGAAGTAGTTGCGATAGACGCACCGTTAAGCTTGCCTAAGCCATCTCAAACTCTAAGATCATGTGATAGAGAGCTGATGAATCTAGGCATACATGTATTTCCACCTACTCTTACAGGAATGAAGATTCTGGCAGAGAGAGCTATCAAACTAAAAGAAGAATTGGAAGCATCTGGATATTCTGTTATCGAGGTTTATCCTGGTGGTGCACAAGACCTGCTCGGTATACCTAGGAAGAGTAGAGGGACCACTCTACTTAAGGAAGGATTAATTAATATAGGTGTTAAGGGTTTAAGATGCGATGAAAGTGGACATGAGCTTGATGCAGTTACATGTAGCTTGACTGGAATAGCATACATAAAGAAGATGTATATGGAGGTTGGAGATCCAGATGAATGCATCGTCATCCTACCAAGATTAGAAATGTTTTTGAAAATGGATTAATAATCTTTAATGGGGTCTAAGTTGGTTGAAAGAATAGTAACAGGTATAGCGGGGCTAGATGAGATATTAGGTGGAGGTATGCCTAAGAGAAATGTAGTATTATTATCTGGTGGACCTGGAACAGGAAAATCAATATTTGGTCAACAATATCTTTATAACGGCTTACTACGGGGAGAGCCAGGAATACTGGTAGTTCTAGAAGAACATCCAGTCCAGGTTAGAATCTCTATGTCTCAATTTGGATGGGATGTTAAATCATATGAAGAGAGAGGGCTATTCGCCATGGTAGATGCGTTTACTGCTGGGATAGGTGAAGCAGCAAAAAGAGAAAAATACGTGGTAAGGGATCCAGGAGACTTCCAACTACTAGTAGATACTCTTAGAGATGCAGTAAAAGATGTAAATGCAGAGAGAGCAGTAATAGACTCTGTTACAACACTATACATAACTAAGCCAGCATTAGCGAGAATCATGGTTCTTCAATTAAAGAAAGTCTTATCAGGCATGGGATGCACATCAATACTGATCTCACAAGTAAGTGTCACTGAGAAGGGCTTCGGTGGTCCAGGAGTAGAACATGCTGCAGATGGTATAATTAGACTAGACCTAGATGAAGTAGGTGGAGAATTGAAGAGAAGCATAATCGTATGGAAGATGCGTGGAACATCGCATTCTATGAGACGTCATCCATTTATAATCACTAATAAAGGTATAGAGATAAAAGCAGGTGAAACAATTAAGATCATTGGTGAAAGATATGAGTGAAGAAATATCATTATCACCGATTGGTAGAGAAGAGATACATAAACTTGAGTATGCTCTCCTAGTAGGTACCTTGTTCAGAGCTGAAGTACTAGAAGAATTGAGAAACCCATCTGAAAGATTAACTTGGGTTGATTCTCTAGCAGTAGCAGCTGCAGCTATTGCGAGGCAGAAAGCAAAGATGACTATAAGCGAGATAGCTGAAGATATAGGTAGAACCGAGGCGACAATACGTAACCACCTTATGGGTAAGACTAAAGCAGGCCAGCTAGTTCGCCAAACTCTAGAGAAGTTTCTAAGAGAAGGAGTTAAGATCGACCTACCATCCACGAAAGAATTCGAAGAAGTGAAGGCAAAGCTCGAAGAAGAAAGACAGAAAACTCAGAAGCTAGAAATACTACTCCAAGAAGTAAAGAATTCTCTTAAAGATCTATTAGAAAAACTTGAGAAAATTTAGAAGTTAAGATGAAGATATTGCTAACCAGCGTATGTTTAGATTACTTCTTCAATTCTGTTGTTAACCATCTTAGATACTTATCATATCCATAGGTTACTGGCATCGCAATTATCTCAGGAACCTCGTAACTATGGATGTCTTTAATCATCCTCTCAACTTCATTGTAAATTTCAGATTTAGTCTTAACCAAGCAAATCCATTCATGAGAATCTTCAATCTCCCCTTTCCACCAATACATAGACCTAATTGGACCTATGATCTGGATACATGCTGCAAGCCTAGCATCAAGCAGCTTCCTAGCAATTTCTTCAGCTTTCTCTCTAGAATCTACTGTAGTTAGAACTTGGATATATTCACTCATAATAATGTATTGATGAATTGCAATTTATTAATTTTATTGCAACTTGATGAAACCTGATTTACCAATGTCGAGTCAGTACTCGGCTAGATATAGATAGGAGAAGTTAAATATTGGATGGTTCATCCATCCACCATGAACAAATCCTTAATTGTAATACTCCTTGCATTACTACTCATAAGCGCTGGCTTCAACATATATCTAGTAACATCGTCTCTGCTAGAGCCTGCGAAAAAAACTGGAGTAGTCTATTCTACGATCGAGAAGACTGTAACTACTACAACTACTCAATTGGAGATCGTACGAGAAATCGAAAGTCCATATCCTATGAAGATTGTAGATTTTATGAAGAGAGAAGTCTTAATTAAGAGTCAGCCGAATAGGATAGTTTCATGTTCCCCAAGCAATACTGAGATACTTGCAGCCCTGAACTTAACAAGATATATTGTAGGTGTAGATGAGTATAGTGATTATCCTCTTGAAGTTAAACGTTTACGAGAGAAAGGAGTAATTGAAAATATAGGAGGAGTTATAACTCTGAATGTAGAGAAGATTCTAGAGCTTAAACCTGATATAGTGTTTGTGAGTGCAAGCCTCCAAGGCAATCTTGTACCAATCCTAGAAGAAAAAGGATTAACTATAGTAGCATTAGATGCCAATACAATACTTGATGTTTATAGAGAGATATTACTAGTTGGAAAGATAATGAATATTGAAGATAAAGCTTTACAGCTAGTCAATAATATAAGAGAGAAGATAGACTATGTTCAATCCAAGCTTACATATATTCAATCTAAGAAGAGCGTGATCTATATTGGATGGCTAGAACCGATATGGACAACTGGAAGCAATACTTTTCTTAACGATATAATTGGGTTAGCAGGTGGATACAACCTCCTATTAGACTCAAGCGGATGGTTTATGACAAACCCTGAAACAATAGTTACGAGAAACCCTGAAGTAATATTCATCACAGCTATGTCGATAGGTATGGAGTCAAGAGAAATAATTGAGAAAATTAAGAATATTCCAGGGTTAGATTCTGTTGATGCTGTTCAAAACAATAGAACCTACCTTCTATACGGGCAAGCTGAAAACATCTTCATCAGACCTGGACCTAGAATAGGAGAAGCAGTAGAACTTCTAGCTAAGATACTCTACCCTGAAATATTTGGGGCAGAGATCCCCACCACTATTGGAGACGAATACACTAAATATTTATCAACCTATTCATAGAGCGACAACACATCAGGAGGCTATACATGTATAGTCCGTCTTTCTCTATATTAGCCTTAAAGAAGAAAAAGCTTACCTTAACTGTAATAGTTGGATTATCATTAACGACGATGTTAAGTTTACTATCATTAGCTTATGGTACAGCAGAATTCGGAGTAGAAGAATTAATCAACTTACTTATCTATCAGGGAAATGTAAGAAATCTAGACTTAATATTAAATGTCAGAGTTCCACGAATAATTACTGCTATAATAATTGGTGCATCTTTATCTATTGCAGGAGCAGTTATGCAGAACATCTTTAAGAACCCACTAGTAGATCCATATATTACTGGAGTTGCATCTGGAGCAGCCTTTACAACAGCTTTAACAGTTCTTCTTGGAATAACTTTCCTATCACCTTCTTCACCTTATGCTCTTCCAGCCATGGCCTTCATAGGAGCAGTAACAGCTTTAATCTTAACATTAACATTCTCTAAGCTAGGAGGAGAAACACATGCAATTCTCATACTCTCGGGAATAGCTGTCAGCTTTCTATTCTCTTCAGCTACAACTATAATTGTCACGATCTCTGCTGGTAAGACTTTCGGAATAATCTTCTGGCTCTTCGGAAGCTTGATAACATCATCTTGGAGATACATATACATTATGGCTCCTCTCTCTATAATCGTAGTAAGCTATGTTCTATTCAATGCAAGGAAGCTGAATATATTAATGTTAGGAGAAGATGAGGCTCGTCAACTTGGTGTAAACGTACCTCTCCTTATGAAGACGATGATAATCTCCTTGTCTCTACTAGTATCTATATCTGTAGCATTTAATNGAATAATCGGCTTCATAGGGTTGATTGCTCCACATATCTCAAGATTGTTATCTGGAGAAGATTATAGGATACTTCTACCTTCAAGTATTTTCACAGGATCATCTA
Source organism: Candidatus Geocrenenecus sp. JGI 0000106-J15 (assembly GCA_000405685.1). GTDB lineage: Archaea > Thermoproteota > Nitrososphaeria_A > Caldarchaeales > Wolframiiraptoraceae > Geocrenenecus. The sequence continues at coordinate 94,880 of ASPF01000004.1, forward strand.
TACTGATACTAGCAGATATTGCAGCAAGGACTATCATAGCTCCTGCAGAACTTCCAATAGGAGCTATCACATCATCGATAGGTGCATCTATCTTCCTCGCTATACTTATTAGAACATATAAGAAACACTAGGTAAATCAAGCGTAGAGAGATAGATGACATATATTTAAGTATCTTTGAAATACATTATACTTAAAACCTAGAAGATCACTGTACGGTGGAGAGATATGAGCAGGTATGAATCTTCGACTTTTAGATCTCGTCAATTATTTGAAGAAGCTAAGAAGTATCTTCCAGGAGGTATAAGTTACTCGATTAGATACTTTGAGCCTTATCCCTTCTATGTTTTTAAAGCTCATGGTCAGAGGTTAATAGATGTTGATGGAAACGAGTACACTGATTATTGGATTGGACATGGAGCCAAGATCATGGGGCATAACTATCCACCAGTGATGGAGACCATCCGTAGGCAAATTGAGATAGGAATACATGTCGGTTTACCACATGAATGGGAGATCCGCCTCGCAGAACAGATATCTAAAATGGTTCCAAGCATAGAAAAAGTTAGATTTACTAATAGTGGTACCGAAGCAAACATGTACGCAGTAAGATTGGCCAGAGCATATACTGGTAGGGTTACTATCGTAAAGTTTGAAGGAAACTGGCATGGTGGATACGATGCGTTACATGTTGCCGTAACTCCCCCCTACGATAAAGTTTACGCTGGATTAACTCAAGGAGCAATAAAAGACACCATAATCCTACCGTATAACGATCTAGAAACAGTAGAAAAAACTATAAAGAAGACTGAAGTTGCAGGCATAATAATTGAACCTGTCGCAGGAGCAGGAGGAATGATACCTGCTGAAAAAGAATTCTTGAAAGGGCTGAGAGAGATATGTGATAAAGTAGGTGCATTACTAATATTTGATGAGGTGATAACTGGTTTCAGACTCTCTAGTGGAGGAGCTCAGAAAATATACGGTGTGATGCCTGACATAACAACACTTGGTAAAATAGTTGGTGGAGGAGAATTCGCAGTAGGAGCATTTGGAGGAAGAAATGAATATATGGAGATGCTTAACCAGCTAAAACATCGAAACTATCATGAAAGAGTCTTCCAAGGAGGAACATTCTCAGCAAACATGCTCATGACTTCGGCTGGATACACATTACTCTCAGAACTTGAGAGAAGACCTGAAATATACAACCATATAGATAGTCTTGGAGAAAAACTTAGGAAAAACATTGGCGAGATACTTGAAACATATAATCTAGGCTATACAACTGGCATAGGGTCATTGGTAGGAGTACACTTTACTCCTATCAAACCTAAAGATGTAAAAACAGCTCAAACAATGAAGAATAAAGAAATATCAAGAAAATACTTCCATTATCTATTAGAAAATAGCATTATAGCATTAACCTATGAGAACCCACAATTCTTTATCTCATCAGCTCATACATTAAACGATGCAGAAAGATTAATAGAAGTAACAGAAGAGTTTGCAAAGAACATAAAGAAACAATAAAAATCATCCGAAAGCTACGGAAGAAATATCTAAAATAGATAGGCAGGCAAAAAATGAACTGTAAAATTAGAAGAACAGTGAAGGTTTTTAAGAAACTATGAATAAGTACAGAAATGGCCCCGGTAGCTCAGCCCGGGAGAGCGCCCGGCTGAAGAATCAAGACATCATCTAGCAACTTTGAGGAACCGGGTTGTCGCAGGTTCAAATCCTGCCCGGGGCATAAAGAACCATTATCTATATAAGGATGGAAGCCATCATTAGAAAAGAAGATTGCTACAGGAATAAATTATAAGAATAATTTGGAAGAAGGAAAAATTATGAAAACGACTTGGTTATTACATCCATCATAGGGTATCAAAAAGATAAAATCGAATTAACAATTCTATATGTGTTTGATGTTATGGCTCGCATGTTCTTTAACTTTTACTTTTAATGTTTATATAGTTAGGACAACATGATTGATCTGCTATGGAAGGATTGTTAGGAGGTTTAATAGACATAGGGATTGGTATTCTTCAGCTAATCCTTGGAGTTGCTCTTGCTCTCTTCAGTATAACGATAGCTCTTAATGTGCTTGACAGAACTACTAAAGGGCTAAATGAGTTTGAAGAACTACGTAAGAAGAATCTTGCTGTCGCCGTATATATCGCAGGAGTATTGATTGCTGTTGGAAATGTTGTAGGTCAAGCTGTCTCAGGGATAAGTAAAGCAGTCGTACCTGGAGGATTCAACATAGCGGCACTAATCGGAGGATTAATACAATTATTCGTTGGGCTCCCACTAGCAATAGCAATCATCGTCTGGGCACAGTCAAGAGTATATAGTTGGCTAGTCAAAGCAGCTGAAAAACTACCAGGTGTAGACATAAAAGAATTTAACTTAGTAAAAGACTTGAAAGATGGAAACATAGCTACAGCAGTAGTACTGTTTGGAACATTCTTTGCAATCTCCCTAATAGCCAGCCAAGGAGTAGCATACCTCTCCGAGCCAATAGCTTCAGCAATAGTGAGATTAATCTCTTAAGAAATCTAGAAAAATAAACCTACCTTTTTTTTCAAAGCAGCGATTATATAAGGTGTACCATTAACTCTAGATATAAAGTTTCTACATGCTAGGCCACCACCTCCACTGTTATTAGATTCTCAACAATTACCTATTTCACGGTGTTAAAGCTTAAGACTTTAAAAACCACTTCAAACTTGGGTCTTCAATTTCTTAAAATGCAAACTAAATTAATTTTAGAAAGCTAGACCAGCAATATGGACTAGTAAAAAATATATACCCTAGGTGAACTGTTCTGATCGTGAAAATCGGTGGATATGTAGGCAAAGTAGCATTCATTGATCTAACTAAGGAGAAAACATATACAGAGTCGCTAAAAATGTCCTACGCTAGAGCATACCTTGGTGGAAAAGGAGTCGCAGCCCGTTATCTATTAGATTACATCAACCCAGCAGTTGACCCATTAAGCCCAGAAAACATATTCATGATTTGGACATGCCCAGCTAATGGAACCATTGCGCCTGCTTCAGGTAAGTACCCAATAGTTACAAAGTCACCCCTCACAAATATATGGCTAGATTCTCATTCTGGAGGGGCCGTGGGATCTGAACTAAAATATGCAGGCTTTGACGGCGTAATTATTACTGGAAGATCAAAAGAGCCCTCATACATATACATAGATGATGGCTTCATTAGTATTAGAAAGGCTACGAATATCTGGGGGAAGAAGATTAGCGAAACAAGAGAGATAATTAAAGAAGAATTAGGTGATCCGCAGGCTAAAGTTATGTCGATAGGGCCTTCAGGCGAGAAACTTGTAAGGTTTGCAAATGTTGATTCTGAAGGAAGACAGCATGGAAGAGGTGGCGGTGGAGCGGTAATGGGTTCAAAGAATCTCAAAGCAATTGCTGTTAGAGGTACAGGGTCAGTTGAGGTAGCTTATCCTGAAGAGTTCTTAAGAGCATGCGATGAAATGGGTAGACTTGATATTTTCGAAAATCCTGAAGCTCAATTTGGGATAAAATGGGGCTCTATAGCTTTGATGTGGCCTATTCAGGAAGTAGGAGCTTTACCTACCCGAAATTATACAGATGGAAGATTTGAGTATGTTTCAAACATAGATGCAAATGTTGTTCTAAAACATTCTATCAAGAGAGGAGCATGCTTTTCATGCCCTATAGGATGCCATAACTATGTCTTAGTTGATTATGGACCATGGGCAAACACATTGGTTGAGGGACCAGAATATGAAACAGCCGACCTAATTGGAGCTAACACAGGTACATCAAGATTTGACGCTATCATAAAAGCAAATCAGCTATGCGATGAATATGGGTTAGATACTATCACGGCAGGCTCTGTGATAGCTTGGAGCATGGAGCTTTTTGAGAGAGGATTACTAACAAGTGAAGATACCGGAGGTATTGAATTGAAGTTTGGAAATGCAGAAGCATTAGTAGCAATGGTAGAGAAGATTGCGAATAGAGAAGGGCTTGGAGATGTATTAGCAGAAGGAACGAGAATAGCTGCCCAGAAAATTGGGAGAGGAAGCGAAAGATATGCTGTAAATGTTAAAGGATTGGAGCTTCCTGCTTATGAGCCTAGAGCTTCTCCAGCTATGGGGTTATCATACGCTGTAGCTGATAGAGGAGGCTGCCACTTAAGGTCATGGCCTATAGGTCCAGAATGCTTAAACGCATATTGGCTAGGTGCTAGACCGTTAAAGCTTGATAGATGGAGTCCTGAAAATAAGGCAATCGTAGTAGCCCAACAAGAACATCAATATGCAGCAAAGTTTGCTGCTGGGGTATGCGACTTCTGCTGCTGGGATAACCAGAGACTGACTAATATCTTGTGGACTGTGACAGGATTCGATGAATATAGAGATGTTAGAAACTTTGAGCTAGCTGGTGAAAGAATAATCAATTTAATAAGATTAATAAATGTAAGATTTGGCGTCACTGAGAAAAATGACAAGCTTCCACCAAGGATTCATCTCGACCCATTGAAAACAGGACCAGCAGCAGGAAGAGTCTTAAAAGAAGAAGATTTTACCTATATGAAAAGAGACTATTATAAAATAAGAGGTTGGGATGAAGAAGGAAGACCAACAGTTGAAAAATTGAAAGAAATAGGTATGGATGAAGTGTTGAATTATGTTTCATGGAGGTGAGTAGGATGAGTGAAGTATTAATGCCTGGTAAGATCCTGGTAATAGACTTAGATAAATGCACGGGATGTGAAAGATGCTCACTCGCATGTAGTTTTAAGAAGAATCAGAACTTCAGTAGAACTAATAGCAGGATTAGAGTATTCACATGGAAGGAGACAGGCGACTTCATACCTGCTACATGTCTACATTGTAATCCCGCTCCATGCCAAGAAGCATGCGGAGTTGGAGCTATTCATAGAAATGGCAAAACAGGCGCAGTATATATTGATTACAAAACCTGCATAAATTGCAAAGCATGTATGTATGCTTGTCCATACGGTGCGATAAGTATTGATAGTTCTGGTAGAGTTGTTAAATGTGATCTTTGTGAAGGAGAGCCTGCATGCGTTGATGCATGCGCATTCAATGCTTTGAGATATGAGAAACCAGTAAAAGCAGTTGATAAATTAGTAGTTGAATATGTTAAATCGCTTAAGGCCGCAGGAGTTAGTAGAGGTCCATCTGCTGCAGTAAGACCTTAACTTATTACGTCTACTACCTCCATATTTTTTTCTAAATCTAGAAACTCGTTTAAACCTATTCTTTCTCTTATTGCATTAATAAATATTGCTGACTTGTATGAGGCCATCCAAGGACTTATCACTTGCCATCCAATTAGCTCTTCTCGTCTATTCTTTAAGTGAATAAGTAAGCTAATGGGATGCACCCTTATTCCAGGGACTTTGTATCTTATTAGCTTTTTAGCTGCATTTAGGCCTAATTCTCTAGCCTCTTTAATATTTAATCCAATCTTTATGATTGAGTTATTGAATACCTCAAAATACTGCATTGGAATGAAGCCTTCGTAACTTGTATCATTTCCAGCCACATTTCTTCCTACTATCTCCGCCATAGATACAGCCAAGATTCCCAAAGGTCTATATGTTTCCTTCTTCGTAAAATAATCTATAGAAGTCGCGCAATCACCTATTGCATATACATTGTCTACATTGGTCTCCATTTTCGCATTTGTTCTAATTGCGTTTTTAACCCCTAATTCAATAACTGATCTACGAATTAGATCAATATTTGGTGTGATGCCTATTGTAAACACAATTAGGTCAGCTTCATATTTATCCCCATTTATGATTACTTTTCTAACTTTTTTCTTAATTTTTCTATCTCCTAAAATCTTTTCAATTTCTGCGGAAGTTAGTATTCTAATACCTCTACTAACTAGTTTATCTACCAGATACTTAGAAATTTCTTCCTCCACGATTGTAAGCCCTATACCAGGCAATGCATCTACTAAAGTAACTTTCAAACCATTAGATTTCAATGCCTCAGCTAACAACAAACCAACCAGCCCTGCTCCGATTATGTAAATATTCATACCTGATCTAATATAGTTCTTAATATTCATCGCATTATCATAATCATTAAAAGTCAAGACCCCGATCTTACCTACACCTTCGATATCTGGAATTACCGGTTTCCCACCCGTCGCCAAAATTAGCTTATCAAAGGCATATATTCGGAAGGTACCGTTTTGCTTAACCTTTAAAGTCTTTTTCTCGAAATCTATACGGGTAACAACACTATTAACTAAAACATCTATTCCTATTCTATTAGCATCAATCATCAGTTTGAAGAGATCTATTGAAGAACCAGATTTTATTATATAGTTCAGACCCATCTTGGTATAGATAAATGGTTCCTTCGTTATAACACCTATTCTCACCTGCTTATTTAATTCTCTAATAACGGTTGCAGCTTTTACCCCTGCTACTCCGCCACCTATTACGATCACGTCGTAGAATTCGGCCATCATTATCATATTGGTTCCTAAGAAAATAAACTTTTACAATATATCATGCGGACCTACTAGCTCAGTATGCTGAGACTTTATATCTTAAGTTGTTAGATCATTTATAGCTTTAAAAAGTTATTATTTGCTTAACTATTATTTAATGTAGGGTTATGAGCAAGACAGTTAAGATAAAATTAATCGGGATCACAGATCACATAATCGAAAATGTATGCACCATAAGTATGGAGACTTCACTTGATAGAATCTTAGCGGAGACCATGAAAAACAATACCGCCCTCATTGAGAAGATTTCTCAACTACTCTTAAATGGTAGATTCCTCCTAATCATAAATGGTCTTAGCGTTCATAGATTCAGCGATGTAAAATCTATCAAGATAAATCCAGGAGATGAAATAGCAATAATGCCTGTAGTCTTCGGTGGATGTAAACAGATATAGGTACCTTCAAAATCCATCTACCAAAACCTGTAACAACAAAAAACCTTCTCAAATCTACATTTCTGATCTTGAAAAGGAAGAACATGTTACTATATCCTCTCTCGAATCAATTATTCATAGCTTACACTGTATAGTTACGGGCCCGGGGGGATTCGAACCCCCGACCAACGGGTTAAGAGCCCGCCGCTCTAGGTGGATGTATTTTCCCTCTACCTGGCTGAGCTACGGGCCCCTCGTTATTCTTATTCTTTTCCAGTATTAAACCTAACTTAAGACTAGATCTATTGAGGTTACATCTACAGCTGCTTATTTTTAGTGCTATTTTTAGGTGAAAATAGCATTATCTTTATTGTCTTTATTAATCCATGTCTTCTATATGTTCTGACAACTGTCTCCCAATCTATCTTAAATAATAGTATGCTCAGTATAATCATGAATATTATAGAACCTATTACTGGGTATATGCCAGCCTCACTACCGATGTACAATCTCACTAATGTAAAGTATGCTCTTCCAAGATAGGCGACTATTGTTGTGAGAACTATCTTACCTAATGCGTTTGCAACCATGAATTTCGTGAAGCTCATTTTCGCAAGACCTGCTGGGATATATAATATATCATCTGGTAAGGGTGTGAGAGCAAACAAGAAGACAGCGAAAACTCCATACTTGTTTATTGCTCTAGCCATAAAGCTATTCTTGTTATTCTTTGATAGAAAGAACCTTCTACTAATCCTACCAATAAGATATGATGTAATCTTCCCTACAGCTCCTCCTACTCCAGCAGCAACTCCTAAGAACACTGGATTATACTTATCCGCCATCAAAACTATTGGAATAAGATACGGCAGAGGCAGGAACGGTATAAGGCTACCTAGAAGAGATATCATAAATGCACCTAGATATGCATATCTAGAAAGAAGGTTATAGAGGTCGACTATGCTATACCAATCCATCCTTAGTTTATCTTCCATACCCTGTAATTAAAGTGTTATGGTCCTTCAATACCTCTAGCTTATCTAGTCATTCATAAGAGATCTAAAAAAGATTAAAGAATTACACATGAATATTGTCAGCCGAGAAACATATCTAACGCTTACTAAATGCTTCTTGATCAATAACGAAAATATTGAATGGTCTAGAGATGAGTTTAAATAAAGATTCAGAGAGGGGTGGCCAGGGTAACATAGCACCTCACGTTTAATTAGAGGTGGTCCCTGCTCCCAGGTTTTTCAGCTGACGACTATAAAATATAGATTGCATGTAGGTCTTGCTAGAGATTATAACGTAGGCTTCCATTCCAGTAAAGTCTTAACTGACCTCTTGCATCTACCACCCTCTCTAGGACACTTCTTATATCTCCGTATCTCAGTTGACCTATCTAGATACTTCACCATCTCTCCGATATACTAAGTAGAATATTATTCGAGAATGATTTAGAGATAATGACCAAGGGTTAAAGAGTTAAAATCTTCAGAAAACTTCAAGTCAAGATAAGTCTATAGTCATGATATAAGAAGAATCGGAGTATGATGTTACCTGCCTGTTACACATCTGGCCAACGATGGTTAAGGGAGAGTCTATCCTCTCTTTCTAGCTTTTAGAGAAGTCAAAGGTTATATTCACGTCTTTAACGTAAATAAGTTGATAGGTTAGGTGAGCATGGGGGAGAGCCCCTCAGATCGTATATCGACGAGACGGCAAAATAAAATTAGAGAAGCTAAGAACCGTGAACGTGTAAAAAAGTTTCTCGGACCTATACTAGACCTCGAAGAGTATGTCAGACCTGATTGGTGGAAACATATCTTTAACTCGTTGTATCTTAAAACTGATGGAGATGTTGTAAACGACCAAGAAATAACTAGAATAGGTGTTATAACGAAGGAACCATTTATCTATACCAAGATGGGTCTGAACTATATAATAAAATCTGGTTCTTCAATAGATCTCTTCAAACT
>ASPF01000005.1 GCA_000405685.1 Candidatus Geocrenenecus sp. JGI 0000106-J15
CAGCCTGAAACTTCTCAAGGCATACTTCAAGCACTCTTCGAGTATCAGAGCCTAATGGCTGAGCTCTTAGACGTTGAAGTTGTTAATGCATCTATGTATGATTGGGCCACAGCTCTTGGAGAATCATTCAGAATGGCTAAAAGAATAACAAGAAAGAATAAGATATTATATCCACACTATATATCATGTGAACGCCTAGAGGTAGCGAAGACTTATAGTGAATCATCTAGCATTATACTTCAAGAATATTCTCAAAATAAGGTTGACGGCTCAGTAGACTTAGAGGATCTAAAAAATAAGATAGATAAGGATGTTGCAGCAGTGTACATAGAGTATCCATCATATCCTGGCTTCATACCAACTAACATTAGAGAAGTTGGTGAGATAACACATGATTATGGATCGTTGTTTATAATTGGCGTTGATCCTACCATCTTAGGAATATTTGAGTCTCCAGGTAAGCTTGGAGCAGATATAGTTGTAGGTGAGGGGCAACCTCTAGGTATCCCGATGAGTTTCGGTGGACCACTTCTTGGAATAATGGGGTGTAGAATGGATAGCCAACTTATACATCAACTTCCAGGTCGTTTAATAGGTCTTACAGAGACTACAAGAGGTGAGAGAGCTTATACCATGATCCTTCAAGCTAGAGAACAGCATATTAAGAGAGAGAAAGCCACAAGCAACATATGTACTAATCAAACATTGTGTGCTGTTGCAGTAGCAGTATATCTAAGTCTATTAGGAAAGAATGGTATAATAGAGTTAGGGAAACAGATATTATCTAGAACTAGGTATCTAATAAATAGACTATCTAGAATTGATAACGTTCAAGCTCCACTCTTCAAAGCTGTACATTTCAAAGAATTCACATATAGAGTAAAAAATAAGAAGGCTGGATACATCTTAACAGAACTTTATAAGAAGAAGATTCTAGCCGGGATCAATATAGATAATTTTTATAGAGATTTACCTGAAGCTATCTTAACATGTGTTACAGAGATACATTCTAAAAGTGACCTAGACATGTATGCTGAATCTTTAAGAGAGGTGGTGGAAGAATGAGTTACAGGCAAGCTAAATGGATTGAACCAACAATCTTTGAGATGAGTAGATCTGGAGCTGTAGGAGTGGATTTCCCTGAGATTGATGAGGAATTGCAGAGAGAATTAAAAGAAGCTTTAGAGGAGATCCCTGAAGGGTTGAGGCGGAGAGAATTATCTCTACCTGAATTGTCCGAGCTTGAAGTAGTAAGACATTTTACTCGTTTAAGCCAAATGAATTTCTCCATAAGTACTGGGATGTACCCCTTAGGTAGCTGTACAATGAAGTATAATCCAGTGATGAATGAGGAGTTAGCAGTTGATGAAAAGATACTTAATGTTCATCCGCTTCAACCAGTAGAAACTGTTCAAGGATGTCTAGAAATAATGTGGAGGCTTGAACAGGCACTTAAAGAAATTACTGGTATGAGTAGATTCAGCCTACAACCTGCTGCAGGTGCACATGGAGAATTCTTAGGATGCTTGATAATAAGAGCATATCATAGAGATAAAAGATTACATAATAAGAATATTATGATTGTGCCTGACTCAGCTCATGGAACTAATCCTGCTAGTGCGACTATGGCAGGCTATGAGGTTAAAGTCGTAAAGAGCGATAAAGATGGATGCGTAGATATAAATCAGTTAGAGAAGATGGTGGATGAAAAAATCGCAGGAGTAATGTTGACAAACCCTAATACGCTCGGCGTCTTTGAAAAGAACATAGACAAAATCGTTGATATAATCCATGGAGTTGATGGATTACTCTATTATGATGGAGCCAACTTGAATGCTCTATTAGGCAAAGTCAGACCAGGAGACATGGGATTTGACATAGTCCACTTAAACTTACATAAAACCTTCTCAACACCTCATGGTGGAGGTGGCCCAGGATCTGGACCCGTAGGAGTAGTCGATAAGCTTGTCGATTATCTTCCATCACCATTAGTTAACTATGACGAATCAAGGAAGATATTCTACTTAGATTATGATAGACCTAAAGCTGTTGGAAAGATAAAAATGTTCTATGGAAATTTCAATGTTCTAGTTAAAGCATATGCATACTTGTTGAGGATGGGCGGAGAAGGATTAAGGAAAGTCGCTGAGATAAGCGTCTTATCTTCGAACTACCTACTCTACAAAGTTAAGAGGTTGAAAGGAGTATCTTTACCGTTTGCTCCTGAAGCTCCTAGAAAACATGAATTTGTTGTTAGCTTATCTAAAATATACAAAGAGACAGGTGTAACTGCAAAAGATATAGCAAAAAGACTTCTAGATTACGGTTTCCATGCTCCAACAGTATATTTTCCATTGATTGTTGATGAAGCATTCATGATCGAGCCTACAGAGTCAGAATCAAAGAAAGAATTAGATAACTTCTTCAATGTTCTATCAAGAGTGATAGAAGAAGCATACAGCAACCCTGAAAAAGTTAAATCAGCTCCACATAATACATCAGTAGCAAGAATAGATGAAGTTAAAGCTTCTCATCCAAAGACAATGACTCCTTCTTGGAGAGTCTATGTCAAGAGAGGAAGTAAATTATGAAGGAGATTCCTCTACTTCCTTTTTACTCAAGCATAAACGCAGAGATAGGAGAATTTGCAGGATGGAGATCACCTTTATGGTTTACAAGTACTAGAGAAGAACATTTAGCAGTTAGATCAGGGGCAGGTTTATTTGATATTACACATATGACGAGGATCGCTGTAAATGGAAGAGATGCTCAAACTCTTCTACAGCATGTTTTAACAATAGATATCCAGAGGCTTAAACTTGGAAAGATGAAGTATTGTTTAATATGTAATGAGAATGGCGGAATAATAGATGACCTAACAGTCTTTAGACATCCAGATAAGCAAGACTACTTCATAATTGTTTCAAACGCTATCACTCATGATAAAGTCTTAGAGGAGCTTGAGAAAAGATCTGAGAAATTAGATGTAGAAATACAAGATTTAACATTCAATACGAGTCTATATGCTCTACAAGGCCCGAGATCTTTAGAGCTTGCCTCTAAATTTACTGGAAGAGACTTAAGTATCTTAAAATGGTTTACAGGATTCGAGACTATTATAGATGACGTACCCGTGCTAATAACTAGAAGTGGATACACAGGAGAGAATGGATACGAGTTTATGTTCTGGACGTGGGATGTAGAGAAGCTTAGAAAAGTGTGGAGTAGAATTATTGCTCTTGGTGCTGCTCCATGCGGTTTAGCTAGTAGAGATAGCTTAAGACTTGAAGCAGGATATCCACTTTACGGAATTGATATGGATGAAGAAACAAACCCTATAGAGGCTAGACTTGATTTCGCTATCGATCTCTCAAAAGAATACTTCATAGGGAAAGAAGCTATAATGAAGATACTTGAATCTAAGCAGGTTAGAAGGTTTCTAGTCAATCTTAAATCTATTGAAAAAGCCATACCACGGAGAGGATATGAGATCCTTGATAGAAATAATCATAAGGTTGGAAACGTTACAAGCGGAGGATTCTCTTTTATCTTCGGCATCGGCATAGGCTTAGGATACGTTAAACCTGAATACGCTAATGAAGGAGAGAAACTAAAAATCAAGTATAGAGAGAAACATAGAGAGATAGAAGTAACATTAAAACCAGTAGTACCTCATAAAATAAAAAAATAAAAATTAAATCTACCAACATAGACTCAGCTATAGTTATTTGATATAGCAGTATCTTGTCAATGTTAAATCTTTTTATAGAAGTCAACTGAGGCTACTAATGATTCAATTGAATCTTAAGATGCTTTTTCTCGCATCTCGTCCATGGTCGTTCATCATGACTTTACTGTCTTCTACTATTGGCCTTCTCCTAGCTTCTCAGACTGGAACATACGATCTCATATTGTTTCCTTTAGTAGTTGTAGGGCTTTTAGCATTCCATGGAGCTGCTAATATGATCAATGACCTACTAGATGTTAGATATGGAGTTGACAGATATAATTCACCTACCAGTAAGTATAGAAGACATTATCTATTGGCTGGAGAGATTAGTGTTTCTACTTTTCTTTATGAAATCCTATTCTTCTACATTGTAGTCATCTCTATTACATTTTATCTAACATTGATAAGAGGATGGATTATACCAGTGCTTACTGCACTTGGATTATTCTTTACCTATGCTTATAGTGGAGAACCCTTTAAGCTTAAACATAAACCATTAGGAGAAATATCTGCATTCATAGTATGGGGACCAGCAATGACTACTGGAACATACTATGTATTAACAAGCCACTTTAGTCTAGCTCCGCTATATGCCTCTATCCCGATCGGCATGTTCGTGGCCTTAGTACTTTTTGCAAACAATCTTAGAGATATAAATTATGATAAAGAAGCAGGAGTTAAAACGCTCGCCGTACTGCTTGGTGCAAAGAGAGCGCTTTCATTCTACAAGTACTTCTTGCTCTCAATATATCTTTCATTGATCTTCCTCGTAATATTCAAAATATATTCAGCGTATACATTAATAGCATATATAACTCTACCAAAAGCAATTAGGCTAGTGAAGACTTTTTATGAAAAAGTACCTGATACAGCTGACCCTATAACAGCACAACAAGCATTCAACTTCGGTATCCTAATAATTTTAGGTGAGATAATAGGTCAACTCCAACCCTCCTTGTCTTAGATAGATCTTCTATATATTAGATTTCCTTCTTCATCCTTATATTGTATTTTTCTTAAATGTTGTTCACATTTTTGTGTGAAATATGTTCATTAAAAGAGATTAAATCTATTAGTCTAGATTTTCTAATAAGACAAGTTTTCCATTATTTAATTCCATATTTTTTGGGGTTCTGGAGAGTCAAAAGAAGCTTCTTAAATATGTCGACCTGTCGATGCTGCTACTAAGATTTGTTGACTGAAGAGAAAGGATATAAGAAAGATTCTTTACATCAAGTTGTAGAGAGAAAATATGCCTTGGGTTAAGACTAGGTATTTAGCATTTATAAGAGAAGAGACGAAGAAAGCAGAGGAAGAAATTGATCTTCCATTAAACTCATCTATCTATGAGTATCTAGATGAGTTACTTAGAAGGTATGCTGGATTGAGGAAGTATCTCCTCGATTCTAGTGGTGGGCTTAGGGATGGGATAAACATCGCCCTGAACGGTGACGTGGTTCCAAGAGCGAAATATAGAGAAACAATACTTAAAGATGGAGATGAATTAGTAATTATTCCACCGATATCTGGGGGTTCACTCTTCTAGCCATCTATAGCTTCCATCAATATAGACTTCTTTCTTGAAGAGTGCAGGTTCTTTCTTGTATCTTTCAACTAGCTCAGGTAATGCTTTGAAGACTTCTTCTCTACTTCTTCCTGCAGCGATGACTAAAACTAATGGTTCTCCTATTTTAAATCTTCCGATTAGATGCCATATGCCTGCAAATATTAAACCATGTTTTTCTCTTACTTCACTACAGATCTTCTCTAAAGTCTTACTGGCATGCTCCCTATATGCTTCTATCTCTAGATGTGTAACCTCGGCTCCTTCTCTACTAAAGCTCTTAACTTTACCTATGAAGATAGCTAATGCACCTACTTCACCATTAAACTCTTCTTCAAGGAACTGCTGAAGAAGAGAAGTTAAATTGATGTCTTCCTTATCGTAAACACCTACTCTATACTTGATCCTACTAGACCCCATCTTACACTATCTACAAGATATATTCTTGTAGATAAATTCTTATAGATAACTAATGTTCAAAGTCTTATCTAGATTTCACGAGTTTCCTCCATGATTTCATAAGCTCTCTTAATAACATTATTCTTGAATTCCTTAAATAAGACTGGTTTTACCCCATAATCTTCTATTGATATAGATGCTGCTGATGCTCCAACACATGAAGCCCATAGAAAGTCTCTACTAGATAGGAATTCTGCTAAGAAAGCTCCGCCTAGAACATCTCCTGCACCTGTCGAGTCAACTAGCTTGGCTTTTGAGTAGCTTGGTATGAAGTACTTCTTTTTATTGTTCGCTGTTATTACTCCCCTGGAGCCCATGCTTAGAATAACATTCTCTATGCCTACCTTCAGTATCTTCTCGACTGCTCTTGAAGATTCTACCTCACCTGTCAGGATACCTGCTTCTTCACTGGATAGTCTAAGTATCCAGATATTCTTAAGCTGGTCTAAATCTATTCTTCTTTCTAATATAATTCTCTTATCTTGATTTACTGTTCTGAGAACTCCTTGAGGATCCAGCATTGTTTTAAACTCTCTACTCATTCTGTCGATATCTTCTATAGCTATCTCACAAGCTACTGGTCCAAGATATACTGCATCTACATCTTCAATCTCCCCAATCACGATCTTAGGCGCCCTCTCGAGAAGAAACATTTCTCTATCTCCATCTCTGTATACTATTCTATACCTAGTTGTCTTGTATTCACTATGCTTAACTATTTTAGCAGTGCCAACTCCAGTCTCTGATAGAATTCTTAGGTAATCTTCAGGATAGTCTCTACCGATCACTGAGCATACTTGGCTTATTGAACCTAGTTGAGATGATGTGAGAGAAGAATAGTATACTGTACCTCCTGGAGAACATCTTGTAATTCCATCTACATACTCTATTTCATCGATCGTAAGATGCCCTATGAAACATATCTTACTGTCCATAAATATCCAACAATTTAATTACTTAGACGGAAATATTATTTTTCTAGTCAAGAAATCCAATAAAACTAAATAAAAGAGAATGTTTATTCTAGGTTTACTCTCTTCTTCTTGTAACTCCTTCAAGTATTCCTGCACCTATATGTACTCTATCTATATGTCTTGATAATTCTTCACGGCTTTTGAATACTGAGCCACAGTAGGGGCATCTTACACCTTCTGGGACTTCTAATTCTACTAGAGGTATACTCTTTTCTGCCATATGCCCAAAGACGGCTCTGAGAACTACTACACCTAAGAGTATGCCTGAATCGGTGACAGGAAGTCTTCTAATATCATTCTCTATCATCAACTTTATTGCTTCACCTACTTTACTCTTAGGATCTACAGTTAGTAGAGGTTTTGAACATACTTCTCCTATCTTAGTCTTTCTTAGATCTTTTCCTTCAGAAACAACTTTATAGACGATGTCTCTAAGTGTAAGCATTCCTACAAGTTTTTTATCTTCTACAACTATGATAGAGTCTATTTCTTTTTCTTTCATCAATTTTGCTGCATCTACAATATTCTTATCTGCTTCTAATAATAAGAAATCTCTTATAATATAATTCGAGACAGGATGATCAAGTATTTCTTTCAAACTCATATCCAATTCATCCACACTTTTCATATAATATTTATAATTTTAGCTTATACTAGCCTAGAGCTCTAGAGGATAAGCAGCTTAACTATGTGAATGATGGAGAGACTTCTATCCCAAAGCCTAAATATCAATGTTTAAGTTTGCTTCTACAAGTCTCTACTCTGAAGGTTTTACTTCAAGAGCTACTCCTGCTGCTGGTTGAGTTCTATAGTATACGTATCTTCTAGGAGAACCTTCTCTAGTTAAAGTTCTCTCTCTAACTAAATCAAGCAGTGAGTGGGAGACAGCGGTAGAATCATAGTTATATCCTCTCCTGGCCAATTCTTGAACTGTTTCTGCAAGGGTTCTAGGCTTGTCAAACCAACCTTCATCAATAAGATTCTTGAGCAATATTGAACAAGTTGGTAAACTTTTCCCTTTCAGCTCCCTAGACCCTGTTTTTTCTTCTATCTTCAACTGTGGAAGTGAGGCTTTTAAAGCAGAAATTACTTGTTTTACAGCCTCTTCAACCTTATCTGGAGGAGCTTCTATTCTAACCGTAGCGGGCCCTAATGTTACTTCTACTTTAATTTTTTCTTGATTACTCATTATACATCATGCTCAAGTTGAGCAACATTTATAAGCACACGGAGGTAATAGATCATAGTGGTAAGTGAGGCATGGAACATCTCCAGCACCAGATAAAAGAGGAGTTAGAGTTTCTTAAAGCTTTCTCCGAGATTGGTTTAGAATCTCTCTCCTCCTTGAAAGGTTTACGTATGTATTCTAGTTCAAGAGATGATTTGGCCAGAGATTATCTAGATGAAGTCTATATTGGCTTCAACTCTACTCTAGATGAATATTTTTTCGAAGTATATGAGCCGAGACAAGTTGAAGAAAGAAGAAGAATAGTCGCTTTAGATACTTCTTCTACACGGTTAGCGGAATCTTCGAAAGGGGTCATCGTATCTATTAAGGGAGCTATAGTAACTAGAGATTTAGATAACTCGATTTCTATCCAAACTTTAGGCCCATTCTTATTCTATGTTAACAAGACCAACTTTAAGAAAATTCTCAGAGAATACTCTGAGTTTATCCAATATTCTAGTAGGTATGATTTCTATATTAATGCTCAAAGAGCTTTAACTGAGCTTTTAGAGAGGAGAATGCAAGAATATGTTGTTGAGCAATATAGGGATTCAATAATACTATTTGATGGCTGTCTTGTAGCTAACAACTTTAATCATTATAAAAGTGTATTAGAGAAAATATTAAGAATAGCTCATGAAAATGGAAATGCAGTTATAGCCTTCTCGAAGACCAGCTTCCTACAGATTTCAGGATCATATCTCCAGTCAATCTACATAGAAGAAGAGCCACCATACATTATAGATTTAACAACCTCTCTAAAACATTATTGCGACCATGAAGTTAGAACGCTTGGAAGAGTCTGTCTAGCTCGTTTAAGTGCTGGAAGCCTAGGTTATAGAGTAGATGTACCAATTAGATCTGATATACCTACATTCTTCGGCATGCTACTAAGAAGTGACCCGTTAATCTATGGATATCCTGAGACGCTTATACTCGCCCATGATTATTCAACCTTCATGAGACTCGATATGATAACTCTACAGACACTATTAAAGAGAATGGATGTAGAACTACTTTACCCAGAATATGTTAGAGACATCCTTTTCCAACCCTTAGATGGTGATTATAGATGAAGATCCTCTCCAAGAATAGTGACACGATCAAGCTTCTAGCTTCTCCAGATGAAGAACTACTAGAACGTGGAGACTACCTAGTCATAGAAGACAATGGTAAGAAGCTCTTGATTCAAGTAATTGATATAGAATATGCAGACCTTCCAGGGATGCTTGAAGACACTCTTAGAGAGCTTTCAACAGAAGATGTTAAAGATTTTTCATCAATCGACCCTTATTCTATTGGATCTATAATAGCTAAATTAAGAGAAGCTAGGCTGATAATTGGTAAGTCTAGAGGAGTCTTAATCAGTAGAGATCTTAGAAATGATATACTTTGGCTTCCATCTAGATTCTATTCAAGAATCCAGAAAGCTTCCTCTTCTCTAATAAATGAGCTTTCTAGAAGTAATGGTAGACGGACTATACTGCTCGGTGAATGTATGGGTGATTGGTTTACTATTAATGCTGAATCTCTAGATGGTAGATTAACAATAATTACTGGAAAGAAAGAAATGGGGAAATCACATCTTGCAAAACTACTAGTCGTAGGGCTCGTAGAATATGGAGCTAGAATACTGGTCTTTGATGTTAACGGTGAGTATGGAGGATTATCAAAGAGGATTGACGGCCTAGATAGTGAGTTATCCGATAGACTTAAAGTAGTAATTCCAAGTCAGAATTTTAAGACAGCAATAGAAGATGCAGGGTTAAAGACAATGCTAGATATTCTCCGATACGTATATGATACGCCTCCAGCTAGTCTTAGAGAGTTCATTAGAATATGGCATATTACTGAAAGAGTATATGGAAGAGTAACTCTTAAAGGGTTAATCGAGGCGCTAACCAAGACACAGATGAATGAATCTATCAAAGAGGCTTTACTCAGTAGACTCTTATCGATTGAAGACTTAGAATTCTTCGATGATGAAGATCCGCAGAGTTTAGAAGATCTACTTGAAGAGCTAGAATATGGTGGAGTGCTAATAGTTGATCTCTCGAAAAGTCTACCTCATGGTAGAAGGCTCGTAGTAGAATATGTTTTAAGCAAGCTTTCCACGATATTGAAGAATAATCTATATCCATCTTTATTCCTCCTAGCTGAGGAAGCTCACCTCTATCTGAGGGATACTTACTGGGATGACCTAGTAACAAGGATGAGGCATATCGGAATCTTCCCAATATTTGTTACTAATCAGCCAGACATGATTCCAGACTCAGTTTATAGGCAGGCTGACAATATATTCCTCTTCAATTTTACTAACGATTCAGATTTAGATTATTTAGCTAAAGCTTCTAGAGTTGATGCAGAAACCGTTAAGAGAATTGTTAAAGCATTACCTCCTAAGAGATGCCTTGTAGTAGGCAGGGTTGTTAATGATATACCAATAGTTGTTAAAATAAGAGACTTACATGTAAAAACTATGGGTGAGACAAAGCTATTCTTTACTGAAGCCCAAGAAGATCTATGAATTCATGTTTAGTGAGGAAGACTCCTATGGCATGAACATTCTTTAGAATATCTTCCAAACTTATCTCGTAAATCTTAATCTTAGAGTACGGTAACGCTCTTCGCAAGATTTCTAGGCTTATCAGGGTCATATCCTCTCTCAATAGATATATAGTATGCTAGTAGCTGGAAAGGTATGACATAGACTATTGGAGAAAGTAATGGGTGGGTAGTCAGTAATCCAAGATACCAGTCTGAAAGCCGCTTAATTTCTTCATCCCCCTCAGCTCCAACACAGAATATTTTTGCTCCACGGGCTTTCATCTCCATTATATTTCCTATTAAATGCTTACGAGTTTCATCGTTTGGAGCTATGAAGAATACTGGATAGCCTTCTTCTATAACGCTTATAGGTCCATGCTTACTTTCACCTGCAGGATATGCAATACTTGGAATATAGCTAAGCTCCATTATCTTTAATCTTGCTTCAAGAGCAGTAGCATAGCTTATGCCTCTTCCAAGGAAAAACATACTAGAGAATCTTGCTACTTCTTTTGAAAGCTTCTTAATAGGCTCATTAGATATCTCTAGTGTTTTCTGAACAAGCTGTGGAATGCGTCTTAATTCATCTTGAAATTCATCTATTTCATATTGTGAGACTTTTCCTCTCTTCCGTGCCAGCCTTAATGCTAAGAGTGCTAGAACCATCAATTGAGATGTGAACGTCTTTGTAGCTGCTACACCTATTTCTGGACCAGCATTCTGTAGAACGTAGGCTCTAGCGATTCTAGTTAAAGTTGAGCCAAGAACATTGGTTACACCGATTATAGTAGCAGCTCTATATCTTGCATAGTCTAGAGATGTTAAGACATCGGCTGTCTCACCTGATTGGCTTAATGCAAGTATTACAGTATCTATCCCTATAGATGAGCCATAGTTTTCAATAAATTCCGAGGCTATAACTGGGTATGCTGATAGTCTAGCTAGTTTTGAAAACATGTATGAACCGACAATACATGCATTGTGAGATGTTCCAGCTGCGATCAAGAATATGTCCTTCCCTCTATCTAGGAATTCCGTTAATAGATCAAGATACTTTTCTTGTATTCTTAATGCTTCTCTTAGAACATTTGGTTGATCAAATATCTCTTTAAGCATATAGTGTGGATAACCTCCTTTAGTAGCCATTTCAACTGTCCAATTGAGTTCAAAGATTTTCCTCTCAACAGGTATACCAGTATCTATTCTGATTACTCGGAAGGTATCAGATGTAACCGTGGCCATGTCTCCATTTTCTAGGAATACTACTTTGTTCGTGTATTCGATTAATGCTGCAACATCGCTTGCAACTAAATTCATATCTTTAGCTAATCCTATAACTAAAGGTGACTCGTTCCTTGCAACTATAATCTTATCAGGTTCACCAGCATAGATTACTGCTATAGCGTAGCTTCCTCTAAGCTTTCTAGCAGTCTCTAATACTGCTTCTGCAAGATTCTTACCCATCTTTAAATATTCTTCAATAAGATGAGGTATTACCTCTGTATCTGTCTTAGAACTAAATATGTGTTTTCTAGCTTCAAGCTCTTGTTTTAGTTCTAGGAAATTCTCTAATACTCCATTATGAACTACTGCTACACTCTCAGTACAATCTAGATGGGGGTGAGCGTTGACTTGAGAAGGTGCACCATGAGTAGCCCATCTTGTATGTGCGATTCCTATATTTCCAAGTAGATCTTGGAGATTCAGTCTAGAATTTATTTCATCAATCTTACCTGTATCTTTCTTTACTAGAAGCCGACCCTGATATATTGTTGATATACCTGCAGAGTCGTATCCTCTATACTCAAGCCTTTTAAGCGAGTTATACAGTGTATTGGCCACATTCCCTTGTTTAATAATGCATCCAGTTATACCGCACATGTTCTCCCTGCTATAACTATTTTCACCGTCTATTTTAGAGATTATTCTTCTAGAATCCTAATATTTCTAGTTCTGAAATCTAGAATCTATGTGGCCAAGATACTGATATGTATTCAGTATTTTCCAAGTATTCTTCTTAGAATCTATAGACGATTATCAATGAGTAAGAGATAAAACCATCATAAGTTGGATATCGTGTAGATGGATAGAATGGATGAAGATGATAGGATCGCATTCCGTAATAGACTGGAAAGCTCATTAAGCATACTTAATGCTCAGATAGAAAGGCTAAGGCTAAGATACTCAGAGATGGAAGCTAAGAGTAAAGAATACTTTGAAAAAGTCGTTGATTGTCTAGTGAATATGGATGAAGAAAGAGCGAAGATCTATGCTGAAGAGATAGTTGAGATAAAGAAGCTTGCAGAGATTGTTAAGAAGAGCCAGCTCCTCCTACTACAAGTAAAGATAAGACTAGAGACAATAATAGAAATAACTGAAGTAATAGGTCTAATTGTTCCCCTAACCTCTTTACTAACAGAAGTTGAAGATGAACTAAAACCAATAGCTCCAGAAATAGTTCAAAATCTCCATGAACTCTCAGTATGTATTGAAGAGTTCACAGCTACAACAATATACAATAAGCTAGAACCTGTAAAATATGGAGAACTAAGTAAAGAAGCTGAAAAGATCTTGCTTGAAGCTCAGAGAAACGCTGTAGAGATCGTTAAGAATAAGTTCCCAGACATACCTACCTTGAATGAGAATGAAATCAGGATTTACGCATACATCTCGAAGAATGGAGGTGAAATAGACTTAAAGAAATGCTCAGAAGAATTAAAATTAGGTGTTAAAGAAATAAAGAACATCTTAACATCACTAGAAGAAAAAGGATTAATAGAAGTAGAGGGAGCCTAAAAGAAGATCAGATAGAATCTAGATAATATGAATCCTTTTCTCATCTATTCTTTAAGTCTTCTCTACTGATTTCGCCCACAATATTTTAATCATGTAAACATATAAGTTTAAATAGCATTACATCGTTTTTCGTATCTTCAACGAATGAGTGATCCTGTTGCAAAATTGTTACCATAACTTTTTATAGAAGAAAACCAAGCACTAGACCCTAAGATGGTATATACTAAACGGTTAATACCTTGTCGAATAACTTTAAACTTAGAAATTGGAGAAGGTTTCCACTAGCAGTATGAGTGTTTCTAGTGGAGGTAAGACTGCGGAAGGGGTTACAGGTAAGACTACAAAGCCTATAATGAAAGTAGTAGAAGCAAATACTCAGGCAGTAGAAGTAGTCAAGACCGTTGAAGATCTAAATATAAAGTGTAGAATATCTATGGGGCCGAGAGTAGACTGGAAGATAAATACAGGTATAAAATCATTTGATAAAATGTTGAATATGTTTGCTCAATATTCTAAATTAAATCTCAACATCGATGTTGAGAATAAGTCATTAAAACCAACTACCTGGCTTGTTGGGAATATAGGAAGAACTCTAGGAGAAGTTTTGGCTATACTAGCACGAGAGAGAAACAAAACAATGGGTATGAAAGCGTTTGGATATAGTCAAGGATTATATGAAGAAGCTTTCACAGAGATTAGAATTCTCCTAACTGGTAAAGGAGGATGCTGGATAACGAGGGGTGTGAATGTAAAGTTTTTTGGAAGAATAGGAGAAATATCTGAAGAAGCAGTGAAATTATTCTTTACAGAGTTTGCTCAAGCGATCAAAGGAACACTTCACATAGACTTGATCAGGGGTGAGGCCCCCTATAGTTTATGGTATGCAACATTCATAGCTTTCGGAGACGCATTAAGACAAGCCTTTACAGAAGATGAGTGGAATAAAAAACAAACTATAGTTGAACCGATTGCTTAAACATAACATAAGGCATCTAACTGTTTCTCCATTAAGAAAAGAATACAAAATTTTATAAAAACTAAGGTTGATGCTGGGTCCTAGATAACAATCCTCTAACATCTACAGCTATAAACCTATCCCCTAAGGCTATCAGCGGATTTATCTCCAACTGTCTTATTGAAGGATTTTCCCAGGTTATCTTTGAAAATTCTGAGATCTTCTCGGCAAGCTTTTCTAGATTAATAGATGGTAGATCTCTAAATCCTTCAAGGATTTTCTTCATCTTCAATTCATTAATCATTTCTAATGCGTCAGTAGGATCTACTGGAGCAACCCTCACTGAGAAATCTCTTAAGACTTCCGTGAATACACCTCCAATGCCAAATGTTACTGTTGGACCAAAGGTTAGGTCATAGCTTGACCCTAACAGTAATTCTACTCCTCTAACCATTTCTTGAATAATTACACCTTCCCACTCTAACCCTATCTCAGAAACTCTCTTCTTCAGCATCCTAAATGCATCCGTTAATTCACTACATGTTTTTAACCCTATTATTACTCCACCTATATCTGTTTTATGTGTAATCCTTCTAGAAAAGATCTTCATCACTAATGGAAAAGATAATTTCTCATTTACATTATGCAATTCTTCTTCATTGATGATCTTTAATGTTTTAGGAGCCTCCAAACCATAATGATTCAACAGTTTTACAGCATCCTCATAGTCGAGGGGGCCATCTTCTAGATAATCTAGCCATTTAATCTTGTTTGTTTCCCTTGGATACTCATATCGTTTATTTTTCGGTTTTCTGTACGCAGTTAAGGCTGAAAGCACTCTTAAAGCTCTCCTAACATCTGGATATGAAGGGATACCTAGCTGGTCAAACTTATCTCTAATATGTCTAGACCATTCTGACTCTCCATACTCACATACTACTGCACTACAATCATATTCTTTAGATACCCTAAATAATCTATTAATTACTGTATCATCTACTGTAGGAGGTTGATGACTCGGCATCAATAAATAGAGGTCAAAAAACTTGCTGGAGGCAACTATTCTATATACTTCTTCGAAAGTTTCAGATGTTCCTTGCGCAGTTAGATCTAACGGGTTCTGTATAACGACGATCTGTTCGATTAATCTTCTATTCTTTAATTCTTCAAGCTGTTCTCTAATCTCTTCAGGCATATTCGGTACTATTAGTCCATAACGTGTAGCTAGGTCGGATGAGATAACGGCTAAACCCCCTGCATTAGTTAAGATAAATAATTTCCTTCCTCTAGCTGGGTTCATCATACTGAAAGCCTTAACTACATCAATCATCTCTTCCATATCCTCCACTTCTATTACTCCTGCCTGCTTGAAGGCTCCTCGATAAACTTCGATCCTTCCAACCATACTCGCAGTATGTGTATATGCAGCTCTACCAGCTATCTCTGTCTTACCTGCTTTCAGTATTATTATCGGTTTCTTAGTTGAAGCATCAATTAACGCATTGAGAAATCTTCTCCCATCTTTAACGCCTTCTATGTATATTGCTATGACTTTGGTTAAGGGATCGATTGAGAAATACTTTAAGAAATTCTCAATACTTAGATCTACTTGATTTCCTACGCATACTATAGCTCTAATACCTATACCACTTACTTTTAAGCAATCCATTATTATTTCACTTAAAGCACCACTCTGAGAGATTACTGCAACGTTTCCAGGTGTAACGTCTGGAAGACTCTCCGCCATTCTTCCATCTGACATCGGCTTAAACCTAGGTAGAAAGAATGTATCAACACCACTATAAGGGTCTAGTATCCCTATAGTATTAGGGCCGACAACATGTATACCTGTATCATGTATAGTTTTCCTTAATATTTCATCGAGGTCTACTCTACCACTCTCAGCGAATCCTCCACTAATGATTATAGCTACCTTAACCTTTTTTTCACCAGCTTCTCTTAAAATTTCTGGGACAGCTTCAGCTGGAATAGCAATTACTACTAAATCAATATTATCTTTGATTTCAGATATACTTGGGTAGACTTTTACACCGTTAAGGGAGCTTATCTTGGGGTTTACAGGATATACTTCTGCTTTAAGGATGCCTAAACTTTTATTCTTTACCAGCCTCTGGTATATGATGCTCCCTATTTTTGAGGGGTTCTGTGAAACACCTACTACAGCAATTGAAGCTGGATTAAAGAGATATCTAAGGTCATCCATTTTCTCTACACCTTCAGATACTACAAACAAAAAAGGATGTAATGAATATTGTGTAGCATACAACTAGATCTCCACAATCCATATACTAACTACCTTGATTATTAACTAGAGACAACACATCAAGATTAATCTTGCGAGAATTGAAGATTTTAAAGTAAACATCTACAATCATAATTTTAGAGAAGATCTTTTCCAGGACAATTGTTGTGGTCTTCTTCTATTGTCTATGTATCTATGTTACTAGCATTGTAATTTTATTCAAAGATATTCTCAGTTATAGATGTCTAGATGTTCTACAATGTTTTCCTAAACTATGTTAACCTCTCAAGTGAGGCGACATATTTAAAAGCTTTTCAATTCGTGTATAGGCAAAGTTAATAGAAGATTATACGACTATATTCTCATGATTCCATCAACAGTTTTCCCATCAGATATAGAGATGCTGGTAAGAGAGATCAGAATTCTAAAAGAAGAAATCGCTAAAATTAAAGAAGCTTTAAGAAGACATGGAATAGAGATAGATTAACCAGTGCAAGATGACGTCAAATCTAATAATGGATAAATGAAAAGTAGCTAAAAGATACCGATAGCTAGTGAGAAGGATAATTGACGCTGTGGTCTAATCTACCGAATTCCTCCGTTAACGATTATCACATATAATCGAATATCTTAAATAAGTTTAAAGTATTAACACCAATAGGTTATCTAAAGCTTTGTGCATACAAGGAATTACAATGTCGTGAGGCTGGAGGTTAAAGTTTCTATTTTAGTATCGGTTTGATGAATCTACCCATCTTCTGTTTAACGATTTCACCGTCTTCAACTATTTTTACTCCACGTAGTATCGTGTATCTTATACTACCTTTAATCTTCATATTATTATATGGAGTAAGCTTATGTTTACTATGTAGTTTCTCCGACTTGATTATGTCTTCTTGAGATGGATCTACTATAACTAGATCTCCGTCTGCTCCAACAGTTATACATCCCTTCTTCGGATATATTCCGAATATTCTAGCTGGATTCTCAGAGAGTAGTAGAGGTATTTTCTCTATCGGTAATAATCCTTTTAGAGCAGAATCAAGCATTAATGGAAACAATGTTTCTACTCCGATAAATCCTGCTGCGGCTTCCCAGACATTTCCTCCAATTTTTTCCTCATTAGTATGTGGAGCATGATCGGATCCAATAGTATCTACTATGCCTTCTCTCAGCCCGCTCCATAAAGCTTTCTGGTCAGCCTCTTCCCTTAATGGAGGATTTATCTTCACTAGGCTTCCGAATGTTCTGTATGCTTTACGGTCCATTAATAGATATTGTGGGCATGTTTCACAGTATGCTTTAACATTCTTCATTTTAGCTTCTTTAATTAATGATACTGCTTCAATTGTACTTGTATGAACTATGAGCGCTTTCCCACCTGTTTTTCTAGCATAGATAAGTATCCTCGATACAGCTTCTTCTTCACATATACTCGGTCTAGAATCTGGATACGATTCTGGACCATTCCATCCCATCTTCTTGATCTTCTCAGTATAATATTCAACGAGACTATAGTTCTCTGCATGAAAAGCTAGAGTAAAACCATGAACTGCACTTTTCTCAAATGCTTTAATCAAGGTTTTATCTATTGGAGGGGGAATATCCCCTGTAGTAGGACCGAGGAATACTTTGAAGCCTACGGCCCCTTCATTCCACATTTCTTCTAATTCATCTATGTTTGAGTCGTGAAGTACACCGTATAATCCAAAATCTACATATGCTTTACTCTCTATGAGCCTTCTTTTCTCTTTCAATCTTCTAAATGAATCTACAGGAGGGAGTGTATTAGGCATATCTAGTATGGTAGTTACCCCACCTGCTGCAGCTGCGGTTGTTCCTGTTTCAAAATCTTCTTTATACGTTAATCCTGGGTCTCTCATATGTACATGTTCATCAACAATTCCTGGGAAGACAAGTAATCCTTTAGCATCTAGTACTTCTACGTTATTCCTCTGAAGGTCTCTACCTAAAGCTTCTATTACACCATTAATTATCAAGATATCAAGTTTCTGGGATCCATTAGGGGTTACGACTACTCCATTCTTGACAAGGAGGTCGCCAGACAACCTGCATTCACCGACTACCCATGTATCTAACTTTCATTATCTATTCTTTGTTTACAACATCTACTATATATCTTATAGTGTGCATTGAAGATATATTTCTTGTCTGAAAACTTTAACTAATAGAGTGGGATGTTTCAGAGAAGTAACGTATTTATCTTAAAGATGTAGATTGTAGAGCGTGTCAATATGACTTCGACTAGAATAGGGGTAATCTTAGCTGGTGGAGAAGGTAGTAGGCTTAGACCATTAACATATTATTTTCAGAAATGTATGGTCCCCGTAGGTCCCAAGCAGAAACCATTACTTGAATATGTTATACTTAATATGAAGAAGGCTAGGCTGGATGATATAATCATTCTCGTCGGATATAAGGCAGAGCAGATCATAAACTATTTTGGAAAAGGAGAAAAACATGGTATAACTATTAGATATGTATATGATATTCCAGAATTAAGGGGGACTGGAGGGTCGTTACTAAATCTGTATCGTCAAGAGTATCTTAAAGATAAAGACACGATCTTAATACATTATGGTGATATACTTTCAAACATTAGCTTAGTTGATATCATCAAGAAGCATGAAGAAGAAAATGCGGATGCCACTGTAGCATTATCTAGAAAATATGATTTACCTGTTGGTGTAGCAGAAGTTGTAGATGATAGAGTAGTCTCATTCATAGAGAAACCGTCCATAGATCTATATGTAAGTATAGGTATACTAGTGATAAACTCTAAAATCATGGTCGACCTAGATAAATTAGCTTTAGAGAAAAATAATCTAGACATAATGTCTGACTTTATACCCTACTTAATCAAGAGTGGTAGACTAGTTAAACCATACATCATAGATGCCTTCTGGTACGATGTAGGCACAACAGAAAAATATGAAAAATTAACAAATGAATTGGTACAAAGACATCTCGATGAATTAGATATGTAGATCACTCATTATAAACATATCTCTCTAGATTGAAAGATTCAAGTCTTAAAGGAAATACTAAAGAATAAATAAAATATATTTTCGAGGGGGAGTGTAGAGATTGATTAAACTATATAATAAGGATATCGTCTCAGCATTAGATTTTGATAGAGAGACTATGGATTACCTATTCTATGAGGCTGAAAAGATTAGAGAAGAACTGGATAAGAAGAAGATTCTCGATCACTGTAAAGATCAAGTAATGGTAACGGTATTCCTTGAACCTAGTACAAGAACTAGGCTGAGCTTTCAGTTTGCTATGACGAGGCTTGGAGGATTAGTCATAGATTTTGGTCTAGAGCAAGCTGCAAGTATAGTTAAAGGTGAAAGCTTTGACGATACTATAAGAATGGTTGATGGATATAAGCCTGACATAATCGTTCTGAGACATAGAGAGCCAGGCTCAGCGAGAAGGGCTGCTGAGATCGCTTCTGCTCCTGTAATCAATGCAGGTGATGGATGGAACGAGCATCCAACGCAGGCTTTACTCGACTTATATACTATTTGGAGAGAACTTAGAAGAATAGATGGCATAAACTTAGGTATTATGGGAGACCTTAAATATGGTAGAACCCCGAGTAGTCTAAGTTATGCTATCTCTAGGTATGATGACGTCAAGATATATTATGTCGCACCTAAAGAGTTACAAATACGTAAAGAAGTATTAGAGAAGATAGATAAATTAGTAGAGTGGAAGATGGTTGAGAAGGTTGAAGAAGTTATAGAAGAATTAGATGTATTATATGTGACTAGGCTTCAGAAGGAGCGGTTCTCAAACCCCTCAGAATATGAGAGACTAAAAGGAAGCTACAACTTAACGGTAAATCTACTGAAGAAATTTAAGAAGATACCTATTATAATGCATCCTCTACCGAGGGTTGATGAACTATCCCAAGATATTGATTGCCTTCCTCAAGCAAAATACTTTATACAAGCTGAGAATGGAGTCTATATTAGAGCAGCACTAATAAGATCAATTCTATCTAAGTGAAGAGAAGTAAGATCTTCTAACATGTTCATCTAGCTTGTCCAAAGCATCAACCATTAAGTCTAAAAATATGTAAAAGTTAACTTAATCACTTACTAGATAAGATTTTATCCGATGACTATAAGGCTAACTGGATGGCTTTATAGAAAGGAAAAGAAAGCCATAGATTCTATTGAGGAGTATATTAAGAAGATAGTAGCTACAGTAAAATGTCTACTGGAAGTTTCTAACTCTATAAAGAATGGAAGATTTGGAGACATTCAGAGAATCTATAACAATATAGATATCTTGGAAACCGAAGCAGACAAAATGAGAAGAATAATATCTGAAGAACTCTGTAAAGGAACCTATTTCGCCCATCTTAGAGAAGACTTATTGAATCTCGTAGAAGAAATTGATGATATTGCAGACTATACTAAAGATGCTATTAAACAATTAGTAATAACTACTCCAAGCTGGGATCTACTATACTTCACGTTCTCTATTGTAGAGATGGATAGATATATTCAATCATGTATCAAAGCATCTGAGAAACTACTTGAATCCTTTAGAATATTCAAGCAGGACATGGAAAAAGCTAAACCAATACTTCAGGAGATAGAAGAGATAGAAGAAGAAGCAGATGAACTAAAGACATTAATAATTAAGAGTATCTTTAGAGAAGCAGATAGATTTAAGATGCTAGATGTGATGCAGGTCAAGGAGATGATCGATATAATGGATAATATATGCGATTCAGCTGAAGATGCTTCAGACATAATGTTTCAGATAATCGCTCAAAGATATGGGTAGAGTTCCCTACTGCATTGTGATTCTGAAATATGCTGAGTTTATTCTTAGCATACGCATTATGTTTTCTCTTAAGCCTTCTTTTCAGCTGGAATAATAGTTCATTATTTATAAGTGGCTTGGTAACTTCAAATATCACAAGATTTAGATATTCCGTAATTTTTACAGCTACTTCTATGTTCGCTGGATTGATTATTGAGGGATGGAAAATGAATCCATACAGGCTAATTACATTTGATTCATTCATGATACCGATCGTAGCCATCCCTGTAACTCTTTCCCTATGTAGTGTGTTAGCAGTCCCTGTAAGTATATCGAGTATTTCTGTAGCATCTCTAATTGGAGCATCATTATCATTGAATATCCCGATAAGCCAATTCTTTCTAAGTATCACATTTCTAGCATGGCTGTTAACACCACTTGCAGCGATGTATCTTACTCAGGCAATGTATCTAGCAATGGTGAAACTGTTCTCATTCATTAAGATTAACTCTGTATATTTCTTCACTAGACTTACTATATATTTAACTACTTTTTATGGAGCATACACTATTTCAGCAAATAATCTAGGATTCATATTATCAATGGTCGCTGAGGATTATAGATTAACATATCCTATAGCATTCCTAGGGATCTTAATAGGTGCTTCTATATTTTCAGAAAAGATCTTCTACGTAATCGGAGAAAGATTAGCAATATTGAGTCCATTAAAGCTTTCTTCAAGCTTACTATCATCTTCTATACTTTTATGGATATTAACACAGATAGGTATACCTGCTGCCTTAACTCAAATAATGCTTGGAGGCTTGATAGGAGCTGCACTCTCTTCGCCTATATCTATAATTAATGTAAGATTACTTAAGAAGTTGATAGGATCCTGGATAGCCACATTCTTACTTGGAATACTTCTCTCCTACANGCTGGGAATCCTACTAAAATAGGAAACCGTCACAAGATGAAAAGTATATATCTAATATTGGTGCAGAAGATCCGCAAGGATAGATTTTGAAATGCATGGACTACACTTAGTGATCGATATGTATCGATGTAGAGAAGATAGATTAAGAGATAGAAATCTTATCTCTCAAGTTTTATTAGAGCTTCCAGACCTCCTAAGATTAACAAGGCTTTCTGAACCATTTGTAGAAGAATATTATAATCCAACTTCAGGTATATCTGGGTTCGTGATAATCGGTGAAAGCCACATAAGTATACATACATTCATTGAAGATAAACTTGCAACAGTAGAAATATATGCATGTAAACAATTCAACATAGATGATGCTATACAATATTTGACAAGCAAATTCAACCCAGAGAAGATTCAAAAACATATAATCAAACGAGGAAATAGAAGAAATAGCTGAAACATAGAGTAGACTAAGACATTAAACATTCTCTTAAAATTTTAGATTCAAATATGCGTAAGTATGTATAAATAATAGAATGAGCCTCCCAAGAATACATGAGCTGATCTCTTTGAAAGGTAAGAGTGCGATAGTTACAGGTGCAGCTTCAGGTATAGGTAGAGCCACTGCTTTAAGATTAGCAGAAGCAGGAGCTTCTCTCTATCTCCTAGATATTGACTATGATGGATTGTCTAAAGTTAGAGATGAAGCTTTGAATTACGATGTGAAAACTGAATTGTTTAAGGTAGACTTATCTAAGAAAGAAGAGATAGACAACCTCTGGAACTTAATCAAGGGACGAGAACCCAGTATACTTGTGAATAATGCTGGCATATATATTTTCAGGGATTTCATAGATGTTGATGAAGCTTTCCTCGATAATATCATGAAGGTAAATCTGTATTCGATGTTCTGGATGTGTCAGAATATGGTAAAATCTAGAGATAAGAAAGGAGGCATAATAGTCAACGTAAGCTCAATCGAGAGTATACTACCATTTGCTAAAGATCTAATTCATTATGATATCAGTAAGATAGGGGTCTTAGCATTAACTAGAGCTCTCGCTAGAGAATATAGTAGAATGGGTTTTAGGATAAACGCAGTAGTCCCTGGAGGTATAGAAACAGAGAGTGTTAAGAAGCTTAAGGAAAAAACTTTACTCAGATTAGAAATTAGTAGAGTAGCAACAGGTTTACAGTTTATGTCTAGGCTACCGATAGGGAGATTCGGTCATCCTGATGAAGTAGCTAGAGTTATATTATTTCTCGTAAGTGAATTATCAAGCTACATCACTGGAGCTGTAGTAGTCGTAGATGGAGGATTCACATCAACCTAACAATCATGCAGGAAGAAATGAATCAACCATTATGCTTAAACCTTGCGTTAACCTACTATGTCTATAGAATACATGAGCATGGTTAAGCCTACTAGAATCCTTGAAATAGATCCTTCAAATCTTAGAATAGACTACCTTGTAGAAGCAGCTAGAGTTATCAAGTATGGTGGCCTCGTAATATTTCCTACTGAGACTGTGTATGGTCTCGGGGCAGATGCAATGAATAATCTAGCTGTAAGGAAAATCTTCGAAGCTAAAGGTAGACCGTTAGACAACCCTCTCATAATCCACATCTCAGACATAGACCAATTAAACATACTATCAGACAATGTAAAAGAAGAAGTCCCTCATTTAGCTGAAAAATTTTGGCCAGGTCCATTAACAATAATCCTCTATAAATCTGAGAAAGTACCACGTGAAGTATGTGCAGGATTAGAAACAGTAGCTGTTAGAATGCCTGCACACCCAGTAGCCTTAAAGCTGATAGAACTCAGTGAGACACCTATAGCTGCTCCAAGCGCTAACCCTGCAGGTAGACCCTCACCTACGAGTGGAGAACACGTTAAAAGAGAAATGATGGGGAAAGTAGATGTAATAATAGATTCAGGAGAAACACTCTACGGTGTAGAATCAACTATAATCGATATTACTAGAGATCCACCAGTACTTCTTAGACCTGGAGCGCTTCCAGTAGAAGAGATAGAGAAAACAATTAAGAAGAAAGTAGTTATACCTGAATTTGCTAGAGGACTGATTGAAGCTTCTGAAGCAATTGCACCAGGTATGAAATATCGACACTATGCGCCTTCTAAGCCTCTACAAGTTATCGAGTCTAGCGACTACAGCAACCTTCAGAGATATAGCCTAGAAGTATTCAAATATGCTAAAAGATTAATAGATAATGGATTTAGAGTTGCAATACTTACCTCAACAGAGACTATTCAATACTATCGGAAAGTTGAGGTCTTAAACCTAGGCTCAAGGAAGAATTTATTCGAAGTAGCTAGAAACCTATACAGAGCATTGAGAAAAATAGATGAACTGGATATAGATATAGCAGTATCTGAAGGGTTCGAGGAGAGAGGGCTGGGTCTAACAATAATGAATAGACTGAGGAAAGCAAGCGGATACAACATCATAAGGATCTAATACTTCTCGATATTATTGAAAATAATTAAAGTAGACTTAGAAACTATTTAACTCTCAGAAAAGATTCCTATATGTTAGAAGAGATACATTAATCTAAGATCCTTATCCTAGGTATTTCCATCGGCTATCTATTTTCAAGAACTCCTTGACATCCTCTGCCTATGTGGACGGTATTCTTACATGAATTTCTATTTTAGAGTTAGAAAAGCAGTATAGAGAATCTTATAAATTGAAAGATAATGTTAAGCTGTTTTGTCAGCTTTTTGTAGAAGGATAAGTTATTAAATTATTCTCTTCAAGAATTAATTTAAGCTTGTAGACTGCGTCATGTACTTCTTTCTCGGTTTTCGCTCCAGTGCAGACAAGTTTTCCGCTGGCGAACATTAAGATAACGACCTTAGGCTCCATCATCCTAAAGATTAAGCCTGGAAACTGTTCTGGCTCATACATTGTATTTTCTAGTTTATTTGCTGCTTGTTCTAGGTTAATTGTCCCATGTAGATCTATTGATGCAACTATGTTCTGGATCTCGATCTGCGGCTCCTGCTGTATTAGGAATCCTTCTTTCTTTAATAGTTTAATGACTGTCTGTACTGCTTTTATTGATTCCTGCTCACTCTTAGCTCCTGTACATACCATCTTGCCAGATGAAAAAATCAGTGTTGCTGTTTTCGGTTTCTGTAACCTGAAGACAAGCCCTGGGAACTGGGCAGGCTTATATTCAACATCAGGAAATGTCTTCTGTATCTGTGCAAGGTCTAGTCTTTGATTTATCGTTACAGATGCTACTACGTTCTGGATCTCTATTGATGGTTCTGGTGTTTTTGAATGCCAAGACATTTTTATCTACCCTATTTAAGTACAGTATATAAATACTTGTAGAGGTTTATAAAGGTTTACTATGAAGCTCAGCAATAGCTAGTTTAACATTCTTCTCATCTAGAATACTGCTAATTGATCCTTGGTTTTAGACTTAACCCAATAAACACTAGCATGGCTTAGTATAATAGATGCATTAACAACTTCAACGTCTAAGAGCTCAGCCATTAGGCTCTGATACTCGAAGAGTGCTTGAAGTATGCCTTGAGAAGTTTCAGGCTGATATGGGGTATAAGAAGTCAATAACTCACTTCTTCTTAATACTTCTTTAACAACAGATGGTATGAAATGTGGCCACACTCCTCCACCCATGAAAAGCTTTACTTCACCTAGAACCTCATTTTTTAAAAGTATCTCTTTGACAGCTTGCTTGACTTCAGACTCTGTTAATGGTTTAGAAAACCCTAGTTCTCCATGCATAAATAGTTTGGGAGGGACATCTTCGAATAATTCATGTATACTTTTTAAACCCATTTCTAGAAGCATATTAGATATTTCTTCATCTGTTAAGCCTATTAGAGGATGCCTCGACACCATGATCTCTCAGATATACTCTATGTCTTCTCAATAATAAATAGATAATATTCCTAAACGCTATATTGTTTATTCTCCATCATCCTAACTATTTTTAGGATGTCTATGGTTAGATTAATGAAGCCTCTGAGACGTCTTGGAAAATTCATTACTAAATACTTCTTAACATGAGTTATAACTGGTTGATGAAGTTTCTCTTTCATAACTATTTCCATAGATTTATTTATACATGTAGAACATATAGTTAGACCATCTCATAAGAAGATACAGAGTAAGAAAATCTTTCTTCAATACTAGATGTAGATAATATTAGATAATCGAGTTTTCAGTAACTTGTTATGGCATCCTCAATAAATGCTCCCGAATCATGTAAAGCTCCATATAGTAGTTGAACTAAGTTATATCGAGCTTTTTTCACATAGGTTTAATTCAAATTCTGAGTGTTTTCAATGTTTACTTTAAAGATTCATGCGATACATGGATTATGATGTCCACCGATATTATTTGCCCAAATCTTTCTAGATATTAGAATTTTTCTAATTACTCTTTGAGATTATTGATTTACTTACATATGGTCCGTCACGAATGTATCCTCTCTTATAATAGTATTCTCTTACACCTATCCCGCTTATTACAACAATCTTCTTTGCATCAAGCTCTGTAGATGCTAGCTCTTCTGCTTTAGCTAGGAGTCTTGAACCATAACCTCTATGCTGCCACGAATCTTCTCTTCTAAGATTTACTGGAGACATCTTACCATATACGTGGAGTTCTCTAACGATTACTGCATCTTCTAATTCTTTTCTTAATAACTGTGATGGTAGCCTAAGTCTAATAAACCCGATTAGAGAATCGGTAACAATATCTTCATAGGAGATGAAGTATTCAATCCCTTCAGACGCTTCATATCTTAGAGTGCTTAATCTTACATTTTCTTCAACTATCTCTACTTTCTCCTTAATTCTTCTTCCAGCTTCTCTACATCTAATACATCTACATCTTAAACCAAGATTCCTTAAGTATTGTTCAACTCTTTCTCTCAGGTTTCCTATCTTGTTCCCATCTACAGTTACGTATAGCGGTATTTCTCTTTGGACTCGCTGTATCCTAACGTATGGAGGTGTTTCAAGAAACCATTCTGCTAAGAGCTTTATGAGAATATCGTCGGGATATGGTTGATACTCTCCCCTCCTCCATAACTCGTATAAACCTGTATTGGGAAGCACTAATGTTGGATAGATCTTGATAAGATCTGGCCTAAACCTACTGTCTCTCCAGATCATACAGTATATCTCTAGGTCTTTCTCATAGCTTGACCCTGGAAGATTAGGCATTAGATGGTATCCAACCTTGAATCCTAAGTCTTTAAGAATCTGTGTAGCTTCTACAACATCTTCTACTGTATGTCCTCTATTGACTAGCTTGTAGATCTCTTCATCAAGTGTCTGAACTCCTAGCTCGACTCTTGTTACACCCATCTCAAGTAGCCTTTTTGCCTGCTCAAGCCTTGCCCAATCAGGTCTTGTCTCAACTGTAATTCCTGAAACTCTTATCGATGCTTTCTCCGCCTTCTCTACTGCATCCATAAAGCTTCTAGAATCGATTTTATTCAAAGCGTCTAGGCATCGCTTAACGAACCATTTCTGGAATCCATGTGGCATCGCATTGAAGGTTCCACCTATGAATATTAACTCAACTTTATCTACCCTATGTCCAAGCTTCTCTAGTTTACCGACCTGGTTTAAGACTTGGAGATATGGATCGTATCCTACCTTTGAAGCATTCTCTACTGATTCTTCCCTACCTGTATAGCTTTTAGGACTATTCTCTCCTCCTGGACAATAGATGCATCTACCATGGGGGCACTCATATATCGGTGCAACAACTGTTATTACTGTTACTCCAGATATTATTCTAGACAGCTTCTTTGCAAGCTTTCTCCTAACATATTCTAATAGATTAGGAGGAGTATTTTCAAGGATTTCAAGGTTTGATGGAACTTTCATAAGTTTATACTCTTGAGAAGTTTTAAGCTTTATCTTCTCGATATCTTCTCTGCTAACCTCACTTCTACAAGCTATCTCTAGAGCTATCTTTCTACAAGCTTCACTATACAGGCTACCCACATCCATCTGCATGGTCAGCACTGTTCACATTAGATTAAGTTTAACCTATATATATGAATCATCCTCTATGCGGTAGGAAGAAATATGTAAGGAAGTTCGAATAATTATAAATGTCTACTTGTTCCTTCTCCTCATAATCTCTTCGATTAATGCTGGTATTGCTTCTCTATAATCTGCAACTATTCCGTAATCTGCATTTTCGAAGATCGGTGCTTGAGCATCATTGTTTATTGCTACTACTAATTCTGCCTCTCTTATACCGAAGAGATGCTGTGCTGCTCCAGAGATCCCTACAGCTATGTATAGTGATGCTTTAACAGATTTTCCAGTTTGACCTACCTGTCTCTCATGTGGTATCCACCCCGCATCTACTGCTTTCCTTGAGCCTGCGACTACTCCTCCAAGGAGTTCAGCCAGCTTCTCAAGTAGCTTGAATCCATCAGCAGAGCCCAGCCCTCTACCTCCTGAAACTATTATCTCAGCTTTCTCTATTGGAACTTCTTCGATCTTTACTTCCTCACTTGAAACTAGCTTAATCCTTGGTTCAGGAATTATTACTTTCTCTTCTATTATCTCTCCTTTTCTAGATGTATCTTTTTTTGGAAGCTTGAACACGTTAGGTCTTACTGTTGATAGCTGTGGTCTCCTCTCAGGTGCTCTAATATGTGCTAGTAGGGTTGCACCAAAGGGTGGTCTGATCATTATCAAGTCTCTAGTATTAACGTCTACATCGAAGTCTGTACAGTCAGCAGTTATCCCGGCTCTCAGAGTATTAGCAACGTAGGGTATCATTTCACGTCCTCTAAGTGTTCCAGCTGCTAGAAGGATCTCAGGCTTATATTTTCTAATTAATGTTATGAGACTCTCAGCATAAACTTCAGGAGTATATATTGATAATCTAGGGTCATCTACATAGATTACCTTCTCAGCTCCATAGTATATTGGCTCATTAACGAGATGTTTTATATTGTGTCCGACTATTACTCCTACTAGATCTGTCTTAATCTTATCAGCTATAATCCTGCCTGGATTTAGTAGTTGGAGAGATGCTTCATTGACTTCTCCGTCGAAAGCTTCTATGAATATC
Organism: Candidatus Geocrenenecus sp. JGI 0000106-J15; assembly: GCA_000405685.1. Classification (GTDB taxonomy): domain Archaea; phylum Thermoproteota; class Nitrososphaeria_A; order Caldarchaeales; family Wolframiiraptoraceae; genus Geocrenenecus. The sequence goes on from ASPF01000005.1 coordinate 29,360, forward strand.
CATACTCCACGCCATTCATCTTTGTTGATTGGCTCCCAATCTGGACAGATTGAAGACCCGCTCATGCTATCTTCACCCCCTCTTCTATAAGTTTATCTACAAGCCATTTAACAGCTGTATTAACATCTTGTCCATCAAATTTCTGCTTCTTTCTTGGGACTGAAGGTGTTGCTATTGATTTCTCAACCCTAGTCGGTGAACCTTTTAAGCCTATACATTCTCTTATTAATCCAAGTTCATTATTTGTCCATATCTCGATGCAGTTCTCCATCTTAGTTCTAAGCTTATAGGATAGCTTAACAGGTCTAGGCTCATAACTCTTCATAGCTACAACTAGTAGGCAGGGGATTGGAAGCTCGTATACTTCTATCCTTTTCTCAAGCCTTCTCGTAACTCTAACTACTCCATCAACGTATTCAACATCTGTAACATAGTAGATGTAGGGAATCTTAAGCCATGAAGCTGTCTGCGCACCTATATGAGCAGTAGAACTATCTATCGTTTCTTGACCGAATATTAGTACATCATATGGTTTTAGTCTTTCTATTGCTCTTGATAGAGTATATGACGTAGCAAGAGTGTCAGCTCCAGCGAATACTCTATCACTTATCAATATCGCCTTATCAACACCCATCCCAATAATGAATTCTAGACCAGCTTTAGCAGACATAGGCGCCATAGAGACCGCTGTAACAGTGCCTCCATACTTCTCCTTTAATTGTAGAGCCAGCTCAACAGCATTCAAGTCATGTGGATTAATTATGCTAGGTATGCCTTCCCTGATTAATGTTCCTGTTCTAGGATCTATATTTACTATCTGAGTATTGGGAACCCACTTAACAGATACTATAATCTTCAAACCTACATCTTCAATAAACTTTTAGAAGAGAGAATTCATAAAGATTAATACACCAAACACTACATAGACTAAATATTCATTGGAGAAATAGTCGAAGGTTGATCCACCTCGATGGAGCCCTTTAATATCTAGGAATACGCTTTCAATAGGAGAATAGACTATAATGGGAAAAGTCTTAACATTCTAGGAGAGCCTCTGAATATTCTGTTATTACTATTATTACCTAGACTTGCATTATGGACTATATCGTTAGATTTCTAGACATATATATCTTCATTGTTGGAGCGTACTCTTTAAAGAGTTTACTTCCAGTATTTTGGAGGGAAGCTTTTTCTCAATTTTTCAGTAGGCTCCCATTTAAATCTCCATAATCCTTTCCAACGTCTTCTAATACTACCGCCAGTTCACTTATCATCTTATCGCTTATAAGTACTTCATCTGCTATAGGTGATATCACTACGTCACCTTCTACTTCGGGTGATTGAGCATCTTCAGCTGATATGGCCACTTTACATGCTCTTGGAATTATCCAGACTTTTAATGGTCCCCCTGCAGTCTCAAACTCTGTTTCTTCTGCATTCTCTAAAAGTGGCCACAACCCTACCATCTTAGCCAACTCTAATGGAATAAGGATCTGAGGTGTCTCAGATTCACATCCACTATTTAGAAGAGGTATAGTCTCAACTAATCTATCTCTACATAGAATTCTCGTCTTTACTCTTACTACCACTATCCTTCACCGCTTTTACTCTTCCCACCCGTGTCTTATGATCTCTAATCTACAAAGTCAATGTTTAGAGGAGGCTTAACCGACTTTTCATCTTCTAAGAGAAAGATCTTGAAAGTCCTATGTAGTGGAGCGAAAGTGGCTTTAACATCCTTCTTTATCGTTTTGTAGATATATGCTAGGTTTATTTCTAGGAGGCATCGTCTATACTTCTAGGGCTGATGGTTTGGGCGTCGATATTATAGGTGTTATTGCTTCTTCACCTTTAGAGTATTACCAGAAGTATTCTTCAGGCTTCAGTATTAGAGGTTTATTCTACAGGATACTCAAAGTATCTGATGCTGTTCTAGCGTTTAAGATACATGAATCCCGTGGTCTCGCACCATTCTCAGCCTCACCACTTATAAAGCTTGAGAACGACATGTACTACTTCAGGTATACATCATTTGATGGTAGGATAACTAGAGCATTACTAGAATATTTCAAGAAGAATGATGAAGTAAAGCTATTTGATACAAGATTCTATGTCAACGAGGTAACATTCAAGAGTATCGATTTAAAGAAGCTTCTACAAGAATCATATCCTTACGATAAATATGAGATAGAGTTTATCAGCCCAACAAGCTTTAGAAGACCCTGCCCATACATACCCCTACATACTCTAGGATTTATATCTAGGATGCTTAAAGTATTCGGCAGACCCAGATCAACATATAGATACTATCCTCTACCAGATCCAATCTTAATGTTTAGAAACATATGCAGACTTTGGAGAGAATACGGCGGAGTCACGATAAAGTCTAGAAAATATACAAGATGGCTTGAAGAAGGAGGCGTCGCTCTCTCAGGCGTAGAAAGTATTAGAACAGTAAAACTGCTCCATAGGAGAGGGAAGGCATTCATCGTAGGATTCATCGGTAAAGCACGCCTCAGCCTCCCACATGATACATATGATGAAGAATATGCGAGAGCAACGAATGCATTACTAAGACTTGGAGAAGAAGTGCAAGTTGGAGTAAATAGAACAGCAGGATTCGGATTATACAGGATCATCAAACAGAGGTAAAGGGCCATCAAGAAGAGGAGGCTCTCCAGCAAACATACAAGACATAAAAAGTTGAATATAGAGGAGATAGAAGTTTACAACTTAGATCTACATATTTTCATATATACAATTCCAGGTCTTAATCTTATGGTATTGGCATCAGTGGTTAGTATCCATGACAGAGCTTTCTATAGAAGCAGCTTGTACATTTCTCCATCCATCTATACTCAGGCATATATCCATGCTCTATTATCTCATGGATCTTCTCGACAAGTTTTATAGTATATTGTCTAAGCTGGGGTGTGAACCTCCTCTCAAACCATTTCCCCGACTTCTTATAGAATACAACTATTTTGTAGACGGGGTCTCTAAACTCTTCTTCAACCATCAACAATATTGAAGTTGAAGGATATAGTGGTAGGAGGCTCAATATAGACCCGATCGAGCTGCTAAACTATATCCGCCGAAATGCTATGAGCTACGCTGCAATACATAGCCCGAAGATAAAGTGGTACCGAGGTTCGGAACTCTATCGGGAGAGACTCCTAGAATTCCACGAGAAAGTGATGAAGCTAAATTTCACGCATATCGTAGCCCTCGTAAACACTCATCTAGAGATGACAATCCCCTTTGAGCTTAGAAACGAGGAAGCCCACCTCATCAACAATGGATTCATCTCAGAGAATAGACGTTTAAGACCGTATGGAAGATGGATAATCTCCATGGTAGAAAAATACTTAAGAAAAAAGAAAGCGAGGCTCTTAATCTTGATAGCCTGGTTCCCGAAACACAGCTCATTGACATACCCGCTGGATACACTACCACCATAATACCCGCATAGTCTCTCCATGAGATTAACAAGCATAATTCTCTAAACTTAACCTTTCTCTCAACTTTTCTAGACTTTAAGACAGGTACATTTCAAATTCGTTCCTTTCAACTCACTTTTTCAGGCTCAGCCTCACTAGCATAGGCCTAAACCATTCAGCATAAGGCTCACTTTAAACTCTCTATGCGAGACCCAACACACTATATAATTAATTATTCTAGAGTACTTTCAATTCTTTCTTTTTTGAGATTCAATCCACACGTGTTCTACCGATATCAGCCGAGGCTATCTCAGCATCCTTTCTATTCTTTCTTTGATTTTCTCCCACGTATCAGGTTGCTAATGTAGACGCTATTTAAAAGTTGTTAGACCTGAAGTTGGCCCTGTCAACTTTTACTTAGGTTTTTCTTTTTATGTCTATGGCCAGTTTTCTATTCTCTTACGCCATGTATTGGATTATATCCTCGAGAAGATGTCCAGACTATACAGGTTTTAACAACTACTCATTATAATAGATAAATACTATGCATACACTATCTATGCAACAATCATCATTGAGTTATAATGAGCCCTCATCTACTCCGTGACATGTAGAGAGTATTTCTTCTGCAGTAGGCCATTTATCATTATAATGACTTGTATTTATTCTAGGTATGAGTGCAGAGAGTACAGATTGAATACAAAGGTCTATCCTAAGGACCTTCTGTTTTGTTAGATACCCTACTGCACCTATACTGTTGCCTATATTCCTTATTCCTGAAATTTTTTCAACTATCTCTTCAGACTCTACACACTTTCTTGAAAATACTCCATAAATCACTTTTATTGGGAGCTCGAAGCCCATGCTTACACCAATAGTCACTAGATGGCGTCTATCAACTATTGCACATATATGTTTATCCATGTATCCAGTTATACTCCAAGGCATCTTGATTAAGCCTGCCTCGATCCCGACACCATAGTCATAATCACCTGAAGAGACTGCTTGGAGACCTCTTAAAACAGCGTATCTAATAGTTTCATTATATCCAATCGGCTGAGGAATAGATTTTACAGCTAAACTCTCAACTACAATATCTGTAAAGAATAATCTAAAACTTTTTTCTACAGCTTCAACCTTAATCGGATTCTCTGACCCAACTGAGATCCTCATACATGGGGGATCGATATTTCAAGCAATAAATATTATTTGAGTATGGTCACCCTATTACTTCTTCTATATAACTCATGCCGAGTGGTAATATTCACTTTCTCTAGTTGAGACTTGAGTAAACCTCGAACCTGTTATTCAGCCCTTGATTTTTCTATCATATTCTACAAGATCTTTATGCACAAATCTGCCTGCACGGGTTATTAGTATTCCATCGAAATAAACTTCTGGATTGAATACTCCTAGGTCTGTATGGGACTTGGCTTTTCCGATCTTTCCCTTGAATTTCAGACTTTGAGAGCCGAAGCCGAATTCGATGCATGCATATACTCTCTCATCTTCTAATGGCACCCCGATGAGTTTAGCTCTAGGATGGAATCCCCATGAAGCATGCGCAAGATAATACATTTTCTCGTCGTTGAGGCTTCTAAGCCAGTTCTCGAATATTTTTGCTTCCACGCCTCCTTCGATCTTCGTTATTCTTCCTTCTCTGACATTTATTCTAACAGGGTTTTTGAGAACTCCTATCTCTGAGGGTGGCCATATAAATGTATCAGCGACTACGATGCCTTCAATACTATCTTCAATAGGCGCCCAAGATATTTGCCCTCCTAATGGTTTGTAAATTCCCTTTTCATTCAGTATTCCATCGTTATGGAAGACAGGTCTATTAACATCATTCTCGAACCTTAAGTTTGTTCCATTCTCACTTTTGATCAGCACTTCTTTAGCATTCTTTGTTAACTCTGCTAGATGGTCTCCGAGTTCACACATCATCAGATAATCAGTCTTACCTATAAGCCTAATCATCATATCTGGAGTAGTGCCTGTTAACTCCAGTATCCTGGTTCCAGTCTTAAGAGCTTCAGTATAAGCAGATGTATGAAGTATATACATTAAGGGAAGACTAATTACTACATCGCTAGACTTCATAGCCTCCGCTACAGGTTTTGGAGGCTCAATATTCACATCATCTCTCGTCTCGTATATCATAATACTTGACTGGCCGCCTAAAACACGTGCTGCTGAAGATAGAAGTTTAATCATCTCCCAGTCTATAGCAGTATCAGCTAAGATCAAAACTTGTTCACCAGCTTTTATTCTAGCAAGGTCTCGAGCAGTTTTTAAAGAAGCTTCATAAAGCTCCATAAACATACTCAATTTTTATCACCTAACACGATCTCAGAAGATGTATAACGTCCTAATAAAGTTGAGTCAATATCAACTATCTAGTAGTAGAGTACTCTTCTAAGAAACTATCGGCATGTCATCTGATATAAAATTAAATACTTTTAATAGTACTATTGGTATGTCATAAGAGGCTGAGAAAGTTGTCCAAAAAGTTAGGAGTAGTAACAATCGGTCAAGCTCCAAGAGATGACCTTATTGAAGATTTTCTAAGAAACTTACCCACTAATGTTGAAGTTATACAAGTAGGAGCTCTAGATGATCTTAATCTTGAGATGATAACTTCACAGCTTTCACCTGAAGTAGGTGAAATACTGTATATTACGAGGTTAAGAAATGGCTCAGAGGTAAGAGTGTCTAAGAATAAACTCCTACCTTTAATGCAATCTAAGATTAGCTACTTAGACTCAATCGGTGTTGATATTATAACAATACTATGCTCAGGCGAGTTCCCTCAATTCGAGGCCAAGACACCTATAATATATCCAGATAAGGTCTTGAAGGGAATAGCTTCAAGCATTTCATACGATGGAAAGGTAGCGGTATTAATACCTGGTAGAGAGCAAGTCAACTATGCGTATGATAAATGGTCAGAGTATTTCAGAGAGCTAGAAGTCATTCCTATATCTCCTTATAGTTCAAGAATGCAAGATTTTATTGATGTAGCCAAATTTATTAAAGAGAATAAGATCGAGTTCGTAATAATGGATTGCATGGGATATAGGCTTCTCCATAAAGATACGCTTAAAAATGTGGCCAGAAACAGTAGGATAATTACCACCAGAGGGGTCTTAGCAAAAGTTCTTACTGAAATAATGTGACCATATTTATCGTAAAGATTACTCCAACAATTTTAATGACCCAGTCAAAAATTGATACATAAATAATTCATAGTCTATACTTCATCTCTTTCTCAACCGTGGATTCAGGTGCTCGATCAATCCGTCTCCCAGTAGGTTAAGTCCAATTACAATTATTGACAATACGAGACCAGGGAAGAAGGCCATGAACCAAGCTCTAACAAGATACTGCTGTGCAGTATTTAACATAAGTCCGAGGCTTGGAACATTGGGGTCAGCTATTCCTAGAAATCCTAATCCAGCTTCTACGAGTATGGCGGTATTTACTTGAAGAACAGCGTAGGGAATAATAGCTGGAATCGCATTTGGTAAAATCTCCTCAAAGATTATCTTTACATCACTTAATCCCACAGCTTTCGCAGCCTCCACGAACGGACGCTCCTTTATCGATAGAAACTCTGCTCTCATCATTCGTGCTATACCTGGCCAACTAACAATACCTATCGCTATTATAATGTTCTGGAAATTTTGTCCAAATATAGCTACTATAACTAATGCAAGCAGAAACTGCGGTATAATTAGTGCCATATCAGTTATTCTCATTAAGGCATCTTCGAGGAGTCCACCGTAATAGCCTGCTATTACTCCTATCAGTATCCCAATAGCTAAGGAGATCGTGACTGCGCTAACACCAACAATCAGGGAAGTCCTTATTCCATAGAGAACATTAGTATATATGTCTCTACCTAGGTCATCTACTCCGAAAGGATGTAGGGCTACAGGTGGAGTAAATGGTTTTCCCACTAGAGTTTTCAGAGGCGGATACCATGTAATGAATGGAGCTACTAGAGCTAGAATTATAACTATCAACACTATTATAAAACCAGCTGTAAATCGTGGATTAACCTTGAAAACTTTAGAGGACTTGTATAATAACTGCAACCCAACATTCTTGAGATGATAAGTATATGCTGCTCCCTGGTTGTTCATCTTCATCACCTTAAACGTATTCGAGGATCAATTATACCGTAGAGTACATCTACAATTAAATTTGCTAGGATTACGATTATTGAACCATAAATAAAGATTCCCAGCACAACTGGATAGTCTCTTAATCTAATAGAATCATATAAGAGGGAGCCCATTCCAGGCCATGCAAATACGGTCTCCGTTAATATTGCTCCTACTAGGAGGACGCCTGTGTTAAATCCTGTATAAGTTACGACTGGTATTAATGCATTTCTAAGAGCATGCCTGAATACTACCCTTGACTCAGGGATCCCTTTAGCACGAGCAGTCACTATATAGTCTTGAGTTAAGGCCTCTAAAACGCTTCCTCTCGTTATCTTGGTAGTAAATGCTATGTTAAAGATTGCTAGAGTCATGGCAGGTAGCGTTAAATGATATAGGACATCAAGAAAGTATTCCAAACCCTGGTATTCATATCCGACTGAAACCATTCCTCCTAAAGGGAAGATGCCCAGCCATACTGCAAAGACTATTAGTATTATCTGTCCAAGCCAGAAGTATGGAATCGAGATACCTATAATTGAAAGAGTTGATAGAGTTAAGTCAGCCACCCCTCTTCTTGCCGCTGCAATAGTTCCAACTATGATTCCAACTAATGCTGAAATAAACATCGCTGTTAAAACTAGCAGTAAAGTTGCAGGTATACGTTCAACTATGAGCTTAGCAACAGGCTCAGATCTCAAATAAGAATATCCCAGGTCTCCTCTGAAAACATTTGAGATGTAGATTACGAATTGATCGTATAATGGTCTATCTAATCCTAGTCTCTCCCTCATAGCTTTAACAAATGATTCATCCCCTACCTCTCCAACAAGAATATATGTAGGGTCTCCAGGAGCCAGCCGGACCAGCAGAAAAGTAACTATTATAACAACGAGTATCATAGGAACATATTGGATTAATCTTCTAATAATGAAAAATATTAATGGAGACATCTAATTTTGAAGAGATACTTATACTTAAAAAGTTTTCTTTTTAGACTTAGAAAAGGATTCATTCTGAATAAAGATAACAGGATACTAGTCTATTGTCAACTTCAATTAACGGAGGCATCTTTTCTCTACATCTATCCATTACATATGGACATCTAGGATGGAAGTAACATCCTTTCGGTGGATTTATCAGAGAAGGTATCTCTCCACTTATGGGTATTCGTTTCCGGTTTCTAGCGATTTCTGGATCAGGTACAGGTATCGATGAGATTAGCATCTGTGAGTATGGATGTAAAGGTTCTTCTATAATTTTTCCTATTTCACTTTTTTCTACTACTTTTCCAAGATACATTACCAACGCATCTTTACAGATACTTTTAATAAGAGCAATATCATGAGAGATGACAATATATGCTATTTCGTTTTTATATTTTTCATAAATTTCTAGTAGCAATTTTACTATCTGTCCTCTAACAGATACATCGAGAGCTGAAACAGGCTCATCTGCAATTAATAATTTAGGGTTTAGAGCAATGGCTCTGGCTATGCATACTCGCTGTCTTTGTCCACCGCTTAATTCATGGGGGTACCTATCTAGAAAAAGTTCCGGAGGGGTTAAGCCAACTTTTTCCAATAAATCTATAACTCTTTCACTAATTTCTACATCACTAATATCTGTATGGATTTTGAATACTTGACCAATAATGTGCTTTATCTTTTTTCTAGGGTTGAGAGATGCCATAGGATCTTGAAAGATCATCTGCATCTTAGGTCTAAGCCTTCGAACCTCTTTATTACTTAAACTGAAGAGGTCGATATTATCTAAGTAGACTTTTCCTGAGGTAGGCTCAAAAAGCCGCAATATTACTTTTGCAAGAGTTGTTTTGCCCGATCCGCTTTCACCTACAATACCTAAGGATCCTCCTACATCTAAGCTAAAGTTTACATCATCAACAGCTTTAACGTATTGTTTGCTCTTGCCAAAAAGGGCTCTTCCTACGGGAAAGTACTTCTTAACATTTTCAACTCTGAGTAATGGATATGTTCCCATAAATTCATCACACCACTAACCAGCATGCTACAGCTCTATCATTATTTACTTCTATTAAAGGTGGTTCTTCTCTTATGCATCTTTCAAAAGCATACGGGCATCTCGGATTAAATCTACAACCTGTTGGTGGATTCACTAAGTCGGGTGGATTCCCCTTTATACCGCCAACTTCACTACTTGATTTATGAATAGTAGGAACAGCGTTAAGTAGACCAATAGTATAAGGATGTTTAGGGTTCCTATATAGTGAATAAGTCTCTCCTATTTCAACAATTTTTCCAGCATACATTATGGTCACTCTATTGCAGATCTCAGCTACAATTCCTAAATCATGTGTGACGAGGATGAGAGACATTCCTAATTCTTGGATAAGCCTCCTTAATAATTCTAAGACTTCAGCTTGAACAGTTACGTCGAGGGCTGTAGTTGGCTCATCTGCTATTAGTAATTCTGGGTTACATGAGACAGCAATAGCAATTATAACTCTTTGTTTCATGCCTCCACTTAATTGGTGGGGATATCTTGACGCAACATTAGCAGCATCTGGGATTCTAAGCTTTTCTAGTAATTCAACTGCCTTCCTCCTAGCCTCTGTCTTTGTGTATCCATGATGATACATTATTGCTTCAGCTATCTGGTCGCCCACTTTCATTACTGGGTTAAGGAAGGTCATTGGATCTTGAAAGATCATTCCTATTCTACGACCTCTAACTTTCCTCATTTCATCATTAGAAAGTCTAACTAGGTCTATTTTCTCAGGATATAACCATATGTTTCCATTAACGATTTGCGCATTATCTGGAAGTAACCGCATTATTGTAAAAGCAAGTGTGCTTTTCCCACTACCTGATTCACCAACTATTGCTATTGATTCCCCTCTTTTTACATACAATGTAACACCATCTACCGCTCTTACAATTCCTCGAGACGTATAGTAATAAGTTGTTAGATTCGAAATCTCAAGAATTTTCGAATCGTTCATCTATCAGTTTTCTTCCCACTGTCCAATATAACTTTTCACAATCTAAAAGCTGATGATTAATCAATAGCTATAAAGCCAGGAGCTAGAAAGAATCCTATTATATCTGAAATTTGTATGAATGTCTACACCACCTGAATGAGATAAGTTAGCTCTAAACAAAGATATATGTGCATCGGCTTTGAAATACCAAAAAGTCATTTGTATGGAGTTTTACATCTAAGAGGGCATTGTACGTTAAAAACGCTTATATATAATTAAAGAAAAGGTATTGAACATGAAAAAAGAAACTGCCTCTTCGTTTAAGAAGATTCTTAGATACTCTTTCCCAAGCGTGCTGATTGCATTAATGCTGGTAACAGTTGTGATACTACCATACGTTGAGTCTCAGCCAAAACCAGAACCAAGATATGGAGGTACATTAGTAGTTGGATTGGCTTCAGAACCCCCTCACCTAGTCCTAAGTGGTCCGCCGACTTGGGTTTTCTACCAAGTCGTCAGACAGATCGGTAATTCTTTGGTAAGCTTTGACCCTGAGACTCTTGAGTGGAGACCTGAGTTAGCTCAATCTTGGGAGGTTATAAAAGAGCCAGATGGTGGGATGACTATTAGATTCCACTTAGTCAGGAATGCTACGTGGCATGATGGTAAACCGTTTACATCTGCTGACGTTAAATTTACTTATGAGCAGGTAGCACCATTATTCAATAGCTTCGTTGATTCAATGATGAAAAACTATGTGAAATCTATAGAAACACCTGATGACTACACGGTAGTATTTAGATTCAAGACTACTTGGGCTCCAGCATTTTATCCAGGCTACTTCGGGGGGTCTGGCATAAATATCAGTCCTAAACATCTCTATGAGGGTACAGATATCCCTAACAATCCATACAATACTAAACCCATAGGAACTGGTCCATTCAAATTCAAAGAATGGAAGAAAGGTGAATACATTATCCTTGAGAGAAATGAGAACTACTGGAAAAAGGGGTTGCCATACCTTGATAGGATAATATTCAAGATCATTAGAACATCTCCAGCAATGATGCTTGCTTTCGAGAAGGGAGAGATAGACTATGTATGGACATATGGTTTAGCGATGTCTGATGCAGTAGCACTCCAAGAAAAGATAGGCCTAGGACAACTACCAGGTAAGAGAGTATGGTTCTTCCCCAGCCCAGGAGGATCTCTAGATGTTGTAGGATTTAACCTACATCCAGAAGGTCTTGCCCCTCTAAAAGATGTTAGAGTAAGAAAAGCTATAACAGCAGCTATTGACCGTAAAAAGATAGCTGAAGTAGTTTACTTCGGTAGAGTTGAGGCCCTCGATACGGTTGTTTCAAGTGCACCTGCTGTTGCACGATATAACCCTGGTGTAAATCAGCCATCTTATGACCCTGCTTTAGCAGAAAGATTACTTGATGAAGCAGGATACCCACGTGGCCCAGATGGGACTAGGTTCAAGATTAGGCTGATGATAGACTCTGTAGCTTATCCATTCTATCTAAAAGAGGCTGAGCTAATAAGAGACTTCTTAGCTGAAGTAGGTATAGTAGTTGAGATAGTAGCGCTAGATACAGCAGCATGGCATGAGAGAGTATTCAAGGGCTGGGACTTCGATATGAGTATATTCCCATTCGTACATGGTCCTGGACCAACCTACTTCATCCGTTACTACACCGAGAAGGGCATTGTTAGAGCGTCATGGTCGAACGCTATGGGTTATAATAATCCAGCATTCAATGAGAAAATCTTCGCTGCAGAATTTGAGATAGATAGAGAGAAAGAAGCGCAGATGGTTAGAGAAGCGCTCAAGATACTGGTTGAAGACCAGCCTGCTGTCTGGACTTGTTCTAGAACATTTTTAGCAGCTGTTAATCTAGACTTCTCTGATGAATTAGAGCCAGGTGCATGGGAGCATGGAATGGGCACTGGATATCTTAATCTAGAGAAGATCTATTGGGTGAAAGCGCCTCCTAGGCCTGAAGTGACTACAATTGTGAGGACAGAAGTTGCAACCATGGTGCAGCCAGGTACAACGATAGTAACCACTATTGAGAGACAAGTTGTAACTACGGTAGCTACGCCTATTCCTACACCAACCGTGGAAGTAGTAGAAGTCATCCCAACATGGGTGTACGCACTCATAATAGTCGTAATAATCGTAGCAGCGGCCTCAATAGCTTATGCTCTTCAGAAAGCCAGGAAGCCCAAATCCTAAACCAATATCAATTCTTTTATTTTTTACATTTCATGATCTTTAAGGGTACTTAATTAAAATTAGGAAAAATGTTTAGTTAGTCTAACTAGGAGTAGTCTCGATGGAAAGCAGAGAAGATATGCTGCCAAGCGATTATCCCTTAAAATTCATATATTATCTTGCTACAGTTTGAACATGATCGTTATGGTGGTAGATCGGGAATGTCTACCTTAAAACAATTACTAGAAATTATAGATCTTCTAGATGACCCGAATGTAGACGGAGAAAAAGTAAAGGAGTTCTTCGCTAGTAAAAGCTTATCCCATATAAAAATAGATGTAGAGCATATTGAAGGTGAAAAAGGATCAACAGATTTTATATCTATTCTAATTCAAGGTGTAAAGGGAAAATCATTTAAAGATGCTTCTCCATCTCTTGGGGTGATTGGGAGACTTGGCGGTATTGGTGCACGACCTGAATGTGTAGGACTTGTCTCAGATGCAGATGGAGCAATAGTCTCGCTTGCCGCAGCCTATAAGATTGCTGAGATGATGGAACGTGGAGACTACATAGAAGGTGATGTTATAGTCAGAACACATATATGTCCTAATGCGCCTACAAGACCTTACAAGCCTGCGCCTATGATGGATTCTCCAGTAGATATTTTTACACTTCTAAAGAGAGAAGCTGAAGGACAAGTAGACGCTATACTTTCAGTCGATGCTACCAAAGCTAACTGGATAATAAAACATAATGGATTCGCACTCACTCCAACTGTAAAAGAAGGATGGATACTGAAAGTTAGTCCAGACCTCATAGACATCTACATGAGAGTTACTGGAGAACCCCCCAAAATAGTACCTATAACCATGCAGGACATCCTTCCATACACTACCCCTGTATATCATATCAATAGCATGATGCAACCATGGATCTATACAAAGGCTCCAGTTGTTGGAGTAGCAATAACTACTAGTATGATAGTACCAGGCTCTGCAACAGGCGCCACCAACATCATTCATTTAGAACAAGCTACTCGATTCATAGTTGAAGTAGCTAAAGATTTCAGTAGAGCTAAAGTAAGATTTTATGATGAAGAAGAATGGGAGAAAATAATAAGTATTCATGGACCATTAACAGATCTTATGAAAAGAGGTGCACCAAAATAGGAGGGAATTCAAGATGTATACTATCGGTTTAATAAGAGTTTTAACAATAAGAGAAGAAGAAAAACTAAATCTTCATGGAAAGATAATTGAGAACGCCTTCAATGAATTGAAGGTTATCTCAAAGTGTATAGAAGATCAACCTCTAGGCATCTATGATGAGACAAGCGAGGAGATCGCTAAACCTAAAATACTTAAATTAATAAAAGAATTCGAGAGAATGAATGTAGATGCAGTAATAGTAAGCTGTGCAGCTGACCCAGCCGTAGATGAAGGTAGACGGACCTCAAGAATTCCAGTTGTAGGAGCTGGCTCAGCAACAGCATCCATCGCTTTATCTTACGGTGAGAGAGTCGGTGTACTAAAACTTACTGAAGATGTACCCAGAGTAATAAAGAGGATTCTTGGTCATCACTTAGTGGCTGAAGAGAGACCGGAAGATGTAAAAAAATCAACTGATCTGATGCAGGAATGGGGCATAAAAGCATCGATCAAAGCTTTAAAGAAACTACTAGAAGACGGCGTGGATGTCGTCATTCCAGCGTGTACTGGCTTTTCAACTATAAACTTTATAGATATTGTAAGAGAGATAACCGACACACCATTCATAGATCCAGTTTTAGCTTCAGGATCGATCACACTCGGAATACTTAAACAGCTTAATAGAAGGGGGAGATAAAATGATTATCAAAGTTGATGAGAACATTGCAGAGGCAGCAGTTTTAGGTGGAGCATTCTATGGTGGGGGAGGTGGAGGAGACTATAGAGAAGGACTCAAAAATGCAAGACTAGCATTACAGTTAGGAGAAGTCTATATAGTTGACGTGGAAAATATTCCGCTAGAAGGATATGTTGCTACTGCATCTATTATAGGTGCTCCAGCGGCGAAAGAAAAATATGTTCTTCCATCCCATATGATTAAAGCAGTTGAGCTTTTAATAGATAACATAGATATTCCACTAGAAGGACTTATAACAGGGGAGAATGGAGGATTATCAACTGTTAATGGATGGATACAATCAGCAGTTCTTGGAATACCTATTATTGACGCTCCAGGAAATGGAAGAGCCCATCCAACAGGTGTAATGGGTTCAATAGGTCTTCATAAGCTACCTGACTATGTCTCGATACAAGCTGCCGTGGGAGGAGATAAGAAAGCTGGTAGATACATTGAAATGGTTATTCAAGGATCATTGGAGAAAGTCGATAGAATAGTTAGGGAAGCATCTGTTCAAGCAGGTGGAATGATTGCTATTGCAAGAAACCCCGTCACGATAAATTATCTTAAAGATCATGCTGCTGTTGGAGCTATATCTAAAGCTATAGAAGTAGGAAAAGTATTCCAAAAACATATTGGAGAACCGTTTAAAATAGCTGAAGAAGCTACTAAACTTATAGATGGAAAAATAATTGATGAAGGCTTAGTAGAGTATGTCTCACTTGAAACAAAAGGTGGATATGACATCGGCAAACTGATCCTTAATGGAAAATACGATAAGTATGAAATAACTTTCTGGAATGAGTATATGACGGTTGAAGACTCAAAATCCAGGAGAATAGCATCGTTTCCAGACTTGATAGTAACTCTAAGTGCTGAATCTGGTTTACCGATCTCTTCAGCTGAGATAAAGAAAGATGATAAGATTATCCTTATAACATGTCCAAAAGAAAACCTACTATTGGGAGCTGGGGTCAAAGATCCACAAATATTATCACAAGTTGAAAATATCATAGGTAAAAAGATAATATGAATGGGCCTAGTCT
This sequence comes from Candidatus Geocrenenecus sp. JGI 0000106-J15, assembly GCA_000405685.1. Lineage (GTDB taxonomy): Archaea > Thermoproteota > Nitrososphaeria_A > Caldarchaeales > Wolframiiraptoraceae > Geocrenenecus. Next base: position 45,082 of record ASPF01000005.1, read on the forward strand.
ATCTAATACATGAACTTCTAGAGGATTTAGTATCCTAGCTTCAGATCACTTAAAACAATAGTATCTATATCCTTGGCACCCTTCTCTAAGAGTTTACATTACTATATCCTATTACCTCATATCGGCTAAACTTGCTGATAGGCCTCATATACTTCACGTATCTTTATAGATTCTAGAGTAGAAGTTTGTTATCAATGTCTTAACCATTTAGAGTTCGCCTGTTAACAAATATTATAAAACCTTTATCTTTAAAGATCTTGTTGAAGTCTAAGGATGATGTATTGCTTTGAAAGGATTTATAGCCGAGACATATAGATGGATGTTTAGAGGTATTCTCGTATGGGAAATCTGGAAGAAGGCTTGAGATGGATCGATCAAGCTGAAGCAGACCTTAAAACTTCTAGGAATTGCCTAGAAGACGGGAACTATTATGCCTCCGCCTTCTTTGCCCATCAATCCGCTGAAAAATCTTTAAAAGGATTTCTATACTTAAAAGGTTATAGAGCAATTATTACACATTCAGTTCTTGATCTACTGATTGAATCTTCAAAGTTTGAAAAAGTCTTTGAAAGATTCATGGATTATGGAAAAGAATTAGATAAGCATTACATTGGTTCACGTTATCCAAACTTTTATCCTTCTGGTGCACCTTATAGATACTATACTAGAGAGGTGGCTGAAAAATGTCTAAGTTATGCAGAGTCAATCTTGAACGAAGTGAAGAAATTTTTTCTAAGATAGAAGAGTATAAGCAGATTGTTATCGAGAAGCTGAAACCACATGCCATAATACTTTATGGTTCATTCGCTAGAAGAGACTTTAATGAAGGATCTGATATAGATATTGTAGTCGTAGCAGATTTCAAGGAATCTTTCTTAGATAGGATTAAACTACTCTTAGACTTAAATGATAAAATAAGGTTACCGCTAGAACCTGTAGGCTATACTCTAGATGAGTTCTCGAAGATGTTTTTGAAAGAGAATAATTTTATTCTTGAAGTAGTAGAGAAAGGTAAAGTTCTCTATCTTTCAGAAAATTCTCCGATTTACAAACTCTTAAAAACAAGGATATGAGATAGTCCACCATGTTAATTATGTGAACTTATAATCTAAGGGGTCTGCGGTCTTGAAACAAATTTATTTCCTTTTATGAAGAACCTTAATTTCATAGGGAGGTCCTTCCTTACACCGATCCTGTAAGAATCATGAGTCTCGAATTTGTGCTGTATGGTTTCTATGACTTGGATTATGCTCATCTTATCTGTAACATCTACACCATTTAGCTCTTTAGTTATTGCTAATGCTTTCGTAAGTTTTCCTGGTCCATTAGTTAATGAGTAGATGTTTCTTACACATCTATTCTTCATCATTATATCTAGTCCTTCTAAAGGTTCTAACGCTCTTATCAAGACTGCTCCAACTTCATCTCTCGGATGAGCTACTATGTTTAAGAGCCAGTTACCGTGAACCATGTAGATAAACGTCTTCCCAACATCCTTAAACATTAATTCATTAAACTTCTTCCTGCCTTTATATGCTCTAGATGCTGGATCATCTTGTCCATAATATGCTTCTGTTTCAACGATCATACCTTTAAGAAATACGCCATCAAGCCTTCTTACTAAGATTTTTCCAAGAATATCTCTAGCAGCTTCTGCAGAGTCTCTTTCATAAAATTCTTTAGGTAGTACTTTCCCACCCACACCCATTTAGACCAATAAGCATAGACATACATAATAATCCTTTCTTCAAAGCTTCTAGAAGACTTTTTAGATATGCCTAGATAGTATTTCTTTCTTTTTCTTCTTATTCAGCCATGATATGATGAATTCTTCAATCATCTTTCTATTTTTAGGGTCTCTCCAAGCATATTCTAATGCTTGACACTCATTAACTCCGCCGATCAATCCAAAATACATTAAGAGATCGTAGTATAGATCCATAGTTTCACGTCTACTTAACTGGATACGCATCTGGGAAAGGATTGTAGATAATACAAGTATACTCATTCTATCCCCATGTATTATATTTGACTAGTAATGTATAAGTTTTCTATGTATCATTGTTAATCTTTAGAACATGTTCATATTAAATCAGTGGACGCCGTAGTTTTTATGAGTTTATAGAGGAATGAAGAAATAGTAAATGTCAGAGGAAAGACATCTATTCTATACCTCATGAACAGCTTCAACTATTTTAGTAATATTTCTAGAAGCTTGAACCGTAGCACCAGATTTCAAACAACTTATAACAATCTTCCCAGTTATGACTTCTTCCTTACTTCTATCCTTCTTAACAACAACCACATGGGACATAATATTACAAATCTAAAGACAAATAGAAAAGAGATCCTAGAGAAGAACTCTCATAGAATTCTCTAATTGTTAATTTCTGAATTAGCTTAAAGAGTATTTTGACATACACTTTCTCTAGACAATAAGTTTTTAGATTCCGACTAATAATAATTCGGCAGGGAAATTGAGAAAGCTTTTCGTTGCTACTCTAGGGTTTGACGAGAAATTTATCATTAGGTCATTAATAAGAAATGGATTATCCATAGGTGATTCCGTAATAATTTTTGCACCAAAAGGATATCTTCAAGATGACAAATCTGCGAAAGCCGCAGAAGCTGTAAAAGAGATAGTTGCAAAGATTCTTCCAAATATTGAGCTTAGAATTGAAGAATATAATCTTCGAGAAGGTTTCGCAGAAGAGATATGTAGAATTAGAAGTGTAATTCTAAGCTATGAATTTGATGCGGTAATTGCATGTCTATCAGGGGGGATGAGAGCGTTAATACTAGGGGTTTTTTCAACTTTACTAACATTGAATAGTTATCGAATAATTATTGAAGTAGAATTTGAGAACCTTGAACATTACATAAGAATACCCTTGAATACTTTAAAAACTCCATATAGCAATAGATGGCTGACTATACTAGACTATTTAAGTTCTGGGAATTCAGTAAGAGCAATATCAAAAAGTATAGGGCTTTCTCCCGCGACGGTCAGCCGGATCATAAATGATATGAGACATTACAAGCTTGTAGGTGAGAATAACCAAGTCACAGAGGATGGCCACTTCTATATGAAAATGTATAAAAGTCTGTCTCAAAAAATTGAAACAAACATTTAGTTCATATGAAAAAGAAAAATTTTTAATTCCCCTCCTCCTATTTAATTGCATGAACCCTGAGATTGAAGAAAGTGTAGAAGAGAAATTTGAAGAGATTGTCAATATGTTAAGGTTTTTCTCAAAGATAAGAAGATACAGCTTCCTCGATAGAATAGGTAATGCGTTAAATTATGAGACTGTTGAGTTTGCTTTATGGGAAGCAATAAGAACATTTAGATCAATTTATGATTCAGCAAAGATAGATAAGAAAAACGGTAAAGAACTTAGATACTATGAGGAGGAAGGGAAGAAAATCATCTTACCTAGAATTCCCGATGAATCTCAAATTACTGAGTTCTTGAAATTAGCCAAAGAAGAGATAGGAGTAGCTAGAAGACTAGCGATTAAAGCTCTGAGTTTTCCATATATCGTTAAAGAGGAGGAATGAGGTGGAATAAATGTTTGTAAGTGCTGGTGTTAGATTTGAAGCTAATGTTGAAGCATTAAACATGGTTGAAACCGCTGGAAACTACTCAAAACATAGAAGAGTACCTTACATAGTAGAAGACAAAAACACCATAAAGATAATTTATGTCCCGGCAGTCAGTGGAGAAAGTCTTGCACATGCATTTCAAGAACTACTAGCAGAAGAGGCACTTAGCGAAAAACAAAAAGTATGTAGTAAATGTACTAGAGGCGAATTCTTGAAATCTATGGATGATGCAAACGCTGCTGAAAAATTTGAAGGAAAGAAATTACCCACCGTTGCAGAACAATTAGAAGAAGGAATAGTAAAGAACTGCACAGTAGAAGATGTCGGCGGCTTTCTTTATGCAGGTAAAGTGCCTGTTAAAAGGACGTCAGCATTCCAAGTTAGTTATGCATTACCCATAAAGAAAATGGCCATATACTCTACAGTTGAGCCTCAGCTACATGCTCGACATGCAGTAATTCCTGAAGCTGGAAAGAAAGTAGAAGGAGCAGCAGAACAGATGATATATTATGTAGAGACAGGTACAGCCATCTATGCTTTTACATTCAATCTAGATCTTAAAGCCATAGGCATGAGCGCAATATCAGGCAAACCAATAGTATCTGAAGATGAAGCAAAAGCTAGGAGAAGAGCAGCTATAAGATCTCTAGCAAGAATGCTTTCATCAAGCCAGTTCGGTGCAAAACTCTCAAGATTCCTACCTTTAGGAGGAATAACATCACTCGTAGTTTCAGTAACTGAGAAACCTTTCACAGTAACATCACCCATATACGAGGGGTTTGAAGACAATACTATGAAGAGACTTGAAAAACTAGCAAAAGAATTTAATGAAGAATATCAGTACTATGTATTGGGCAGGGATGGGCTTGAGACACATGAGCATGTTACATCACAGCTTATACAGTATCTGAAAAGCAAGAATATTATCTAGACCTTGGTGTCAGGAATGCCTTATTCCTTAGTGGTTACACTGAGAAGCCATGGAATCATTGCACTCCGAGTATCTCCTCAAAGCAAGATGAGAATCTCTTTTAAACATCCACCACCTACCTCTCTTATCGGTGCCCTAGCTTATCCACTCTTTAACGAAAATAGAAGAGAAGTCATAATTAATGAGAATGGTGGGGCAAAATCAATAGGTGATGAACTTAGAAAAACGCTGATAAGTGTTGCGATCAGCAGTAGAGGAGGAGTAATGTATGGTCCACTATTCAAAATAAATAGACTTTACCATCATGTTGCTGAATCTGCAGTAACGTCTCTTCCAGTAACCGTTACTTATGCAGAATATGATTCACCCCTCAGAGTAGCATACATATTCGATGATGAAAAACTAAAAAATTATACAATAAATGAACTCAAGAGAGCTGCTTGGGGGATAACAAGGCTGGGGTCAAGAGAGAGTATTGTAAACGTTGAAGATGTAAAAACTTCGAGTGTAGAGATATCAGATGCAAAAGTTGTGAAGACATCATTTAGCTATTCTCTTGAGAAGGTAAAAAATGTTAGAGGTAGATATGACGTAGAATTAGTAATTGATTGGAAGACTACTGAGCTTGGCGATTACTCTAGAGCTAGTAGAATAAGAGTAGCGTACCCTCTCGAGGATAACGTAGTTGAAGGTGACTTGAAGGTAGCGGTTCTTAATGGAGAAGCTGTGATAGTATGAATGCTACCAGGATGCTTGATAAACTCCCCTTCACTGGCTTAATAAGAGAAATAATTACGGTAGGCTTACTTGAACTAGCTAAATCCAATATCTTTGAATCTGAGAAGTCAGAGCTGAACGAAAGAGTAGCAGAGTTGATGGAGAGAATGTCAAACCAAGTTGAAGAATACTTTTCTGAAATATCCTCTAGTAAAATTGTCCTTAACGATAGAAGTGCCTACTTTATAAAAACTAAGAGGCTTATAAAATGGTATGGAGAAGGAAGAATTCCTGAAGATTACATAAGATTAATGATATATGTATTGAGGGGGACATCTAATCTACTAAAGAGAAAGAAGATAGATTTTATGGATAGCCTAGAAAAAGTTCAAGTTGGCAGGGAAGTTATATTAGGTGAGAAATTCAATAATTCACTTGCAATTGTTCCAGCAGTCATTAAACAGGCTGAGTTCTATGAGTTTCAACATGAGTTTCTAAGGCCAACCGCAGGAGAAAAACCAGAGATATTGTTGGATCCTGTGTGGTTTGCATTGATGGCTATAGGCTTCTTAAGATGTTTCGCAGGATACTATGGTGGAAGATACTACTTTATCACAAAAGAAGACATAGAGGCAATCTTAGACATTCCTGAAAAAGCCAGAATGATACACGATGCCATAATATATCTAGCAGTTACACATACAAAGATGAAGCCTATCCCATACTGTGAAGAGCTCTATGAGCTTAAGTTAAGCTACGGTCTAGCCTCATCAGAAACAGTAATTCCCATCGAAGTATATCCTATGAAAATCTACGAGATATCGCTTGTTGGAAATGCTTATACATGTACTCGGACGATGTTATTAGATCTTACAGAAAGCACAAATTATCTCAAAGCTTACATCAACTTCCTTCATAGCATGCCGCAGATATCCTTTGGGATAGAGACAAAAGATTCGAATTACGAAAACCCAATCCACGCTCTATTAGATTTGGCAGAACGAGAGATCCAGAAGCCTGTCCAGGGGGATAACAGCATGCTATTGTTAACATTCGTTAAAGACCTCTATAGAGCAATACATACTGGAAGACCAAGCTTAATAGAAGAAACATTACTAAGACTTCTAAGGATATCTCATTCAATATTAACTAGTAAAGGAAAAGTTAACCTTTTGTTAAAGAATACTGTTAATGTTTTCATGTATGAACCTCATCTTTCAGCAGTTATCCATGCTGGAAGAAGGTAAGAGGGTGGTCGAAGAACAAAATTGGTTGACCTTGTTTCAGTGTATAATCAGGTAAGATCTAGGCTTAATGGCGATGAACGACCTCTAATCAATAACGTGTTAGAAGATATTCAAGAAGCTGAGAAACCATTTCTCTATATTGTTAAAGCACCTACAGGATATGGCAAGACTGCGATAAGCATATCATGCGCAATATACTCAGTCTTCGATTCATCATTTTTCCCTAAAGTTGTACACATACTTCCAATGAGGTCAATCGTTGAAGATATACATTTTAGAGCTTCAATGATTCTAGATGAAGCTGTAAAGTCAAAAATGATGGATGTAAAAGAGGAAACAATAGAAGTATTTCATTTATTCCCACTAAATGTTACTACTATTGATACTTTCACATGGGATATGATGAAACTTAACACAAAGAAGATTACATCAATCAGGAGAGAGGAGGAATTCGGCTACGACTACCTTACTCAGGGATCACTATTAGATTCACTACTGTTTTTCGATGAAGCACACTATGTTCTTGAAGATGAAAATATGAAGGCTGTTTTCGCAGTAATATTAGAACTAATATTAAAGTATAAGACTTCTCTAATTATCTCTACAGCTACAATATCCAAAGGTTACGAAGAATACTTCTCAAACATTGCAAGAGCATACGGATACGATTTTAAGATTTTCCAACCCAACTCTTCAGATCCATTCATAATGAAAGAAAGTAAGAAAAACTTCAATATACAGTTAGTTGATAATGGAATAGACATAGTTGAAAATGTTAGTAGGTTTGTAAACTTAGACAAGGTAAACTTAGTTGTGGCTAACTCTCCACTTACTGCCATTAAGATTTATGATATATTGAAAGCCTCCAGCGAGGTTGAATTGTACTTACTACATGGCAACATGAAGAAAACACATAGAGAGAAGGTTCTTGAAAGTGTAAGGAGGATGTCTAAGAATAAAAACCCAAGTATAATCGTAACAACTCAAGTTATAGAGGCAGGAGTAGATATATCATCAGACGTCTTAATCACCGAGATATCCGTAGTACAGTCACTTTTGCAGAGGATGGGTAGAGTAGCAAGATACGACGAAGACTCTGCCAGCATATATATCTTAAAAAGCTCAGGGAAGCCATATCCAGCTGATAAGATTAAGAAGACTTGGGAGCAACTCAGCAAGAATATACAATCTATACATCCAAGGATCCCGTCTACATATTATGATTTGCTGAACGAAGTCCATGGGAGATACCAGCAAGAAGCTGACCTAATATATTCACCATATTACATTTCATTAAAACCTCTATCAAGAAAACTACTCTATCTATATACTAGGAGCCCAGAGATCCTCAGTCAAATTGAATACATCTTAAAACACAGACCTTTCTTAAGGGAATTCACTATCCCCGTGAAAGTGGATGATGAATTTATTCTATTTTCACCCAAGGAAGTGGAGAAGATGTTTCAAGAAGGCTCGGTCGAGGTTAAAGTTGATGGAGAAACTATAAGTTCATCTCCAGACTTCTATGAACTAGCTAAAGAATTCGCTCTAGGAAAGAAGGCTATTGAAGTAGTTTATACGAGAAGATATGATTGTATTCGTGGTGTAATTTCATGAAACATGTTTGTGCCGCTTATTTTCCTAAATCTCCAGATGAATCTGGACAGAGTATAGATGGTCATATACGTGAAGGTGTTAATTTCATAGAGAAGATATTCTTAGACAGAGGGTTTGATAATTATCTTGTTAGGTTGGCTCGTTTTCTCAAGGTTGAAATCTCAAATAAAGAGAGTAGAAATGCTCTTTATGCTTCATACATATTCCATGACTTAGGGAAAATATCTAGAAACTATCAAGAAAGTAAAACTAGCTTTGGAGGTCATGAGATTATCTCAGCATACTGGATATCTCTACATGGTAATCAACTCGGTCTAGGAGAGATGTTATACCCTGTTATATTTTCTATATATCTACATCATCATGACATACGAAGAAATATTTTTAAAGATATCATGAGGGTAGAACTATGCATGGAATGTCTTAAACTCATCCTAGACATATATAAGGAGAAGACCTCTATAGAGTTGACAGACTATAAGACAGAACTTGAAGGGAAGATCCATTCCCAGCTTAGAAACAAGTTTAATCGAGTTGTATCTATTGACCGTGAATTCAAGTATTTTAGATTGTCGTATCCTCTACTGCAAGTAGTCCATGGAGCAGATAATTACTCAGCTTCTAGGAGGGGAGGGGGACGATCGATATTATCAATAGAGGTTCAAAAAGTCTATAAAGCATTTGGATTCTTGAGAGAGAATTTTGGAATAACTGATTGACAACAGGTAAATTTATTAGAGTGGCTGAGTAACATAACTTGACTCTCTTGAGTAACATATATAAACTTAGTCATAACGAGGTAAACATGTATCTCATCGTTAGTCATGATGAGGTATGTTTGATAGATGCTTCAACTCCAGTCGACATGTTAATAAGGACTATAAGTAACATTCAAGAAAACCTTAACCTTAAATACATTTTATTAACTCATGGTCATTTTAATCATGTTAGGTATCTTGTTGGGATTAAATCGAAGCTAGGCGGAGAAGTCTATATTCACAATGATGATCAATCATTACTAAGAGAATTAGATGCAGAGCTTAAAGACGTCTTTCTACTTAGAGGTTTTGACAAATTCAAGATAGGAAGCATAGAGATTATTGCATATCATACTCCAGGGCATACAGAAGGTTCTGTATGTTTCTATTCTAGACACTTGAATGCTCTTTTTAGTGGAGATACATTGCTGAAGGGTAGTTTCGGAAGAATTTGGGGACCGCACTCTATGGGTAAGATGCTTAGGAGTCTTAAAACAATATCTAGAATACTTCCTCCTGAGACTATTGTTTATCCAGGTCATGGTTCTGAGACTAGGCTAAAAGATGAAGGGTGGCTTGATGGATTAGATATGCTTTCATAGATCTATTAATGTTTTGCATCTTTTGTTATTATGTATCCTCCAAATACTAAAGCCCATAGAAGTACTGGGTAGACGATCATCCTTTCCATCCCTCCATGTCCCAGTCCTAGATAGTTTTCAGATGCAAATAATCCTAATGCAACCAGGGATGCTATACCCATTATTATAGATATAAATGAGATGGGTTTAGATGTAAATCTATATGCTGCTATAGCGGTTACTCCTGCAAAGATAAATGTTATCGCAGACATTATTGTATGTAGATTGTATGGGCTTCCTTCTGGAAAAACTCCTACGCCTGTAGCTCCGAATCCAGTTAAGAATAAGACTATAGAGAGTAATCTACTCTTGAATACTTGATGGAGAAGCCATGAAGAGATGATTATAACTATGCCTAGAAATATTATTGAGCTATTAAAGATTGGAGCTGTTAAGCCGACTCCAAGGTCGCTAATATAGTTGTAGGCTACACTGTAGTTAGGATAGAGTGCCTCACATACTACCATTAATATCGTAAACTGGATTACACCTACTATGATCAATAAACCTGATATCAGACTATAACGAGTCACGGTATATCTATGTTTTAACTCTTTTTAATCTTTTCCCAAAAAATAGAAGATGTAGAAGGTTATTAACGGTATAAACCACCACATATACAGTAGTACTATCTACTTGGGAGGTGGCCACACTCTATCAAAGTATATATTCTTAGATGATACATTCAGAGGGATAGCGAAAGCATAGTCTGCATCTATGAGTTTAAGTTCTTGTGCTGCTACACCTGCGCTAAACATAACTCTACTATCTATGTTGTGTATGGATGCTGTCTTCACTGCTGAGCCTATCGCTATTCCTAGGTTAACTATACTATGTAAAGTATCTGCATCTATCTTCCAAAATGAAGGAGTCTTTAGATTTATCGTAGCCATCCTACATCCTATCAATACTACTGCTTTACTATTTCTTATGTTCTGAGCGTCTCTCATAAAGAAATTCCCATAATGCTCTGAGAGCACTTCCATCTTCTTTGCAAGTAGCTCTAATTCATCATCTCTATCGAGTATTCTCACTACAATATTTTCTACACCTCTAGCTTTTGGAGCTGTTAAAGCAGAGACAGCCATAAGCTTAGCAGCTTCTATTATAGTCTCCTTTACAAGATCTTTATCTTCAATCATTTCCACAACACCTTACTCAAAGATATCTACATTAAGTAATTTCATTTGAACTTATCTCTAGCCAGAGATATAAGCTCCTTATACGTTCATTTAAATGCTGGCTTCAAGAATCATTCATATGTGAATTCTAGAAGCATGTTGACTGTTAAAGAGATGGTTGGTTTAGCTTCCTTCTCAGTTATCTCTGGTGTAATCTTCGCTGCTTTAAGCCATCTAGTAGCTCCAGTAGTAACATTAACCGCTGGCCATATCGGTGTGGGAATGATATATGGTATATGGTTTATTGGTGGGACCCTTCCAGCATATGTAATCAGGAAGAAAGGTATAGCATTTCTCGGTGAAACAATAAGCTCAATAGTAGAACTACTTCTCATAAGCCCCTACTCTATACTACTATACTACTATGGACCAGCACAAGGTTTAATGAGTGAGATAGCTTTCAGGATTGGAAGATATAGATCATGGGGTTGGAGAACAATGATACTTGCTGGAACGCTACCTGTAATAGCTGCATATCCATTCGATTGTCTAGTCAGCCCATTCTATCCAGCTTGTAGAGACCCAGGCTATCCACTACATCTACACTTCATCATAATTGTAGCAATGCTTGTAAGTGGCGCAGTCTTCGCTGGAATGATAGTTAAGCTAGTTGTAGATAGGCTTGTTAGTGCAGGGGCTTTAAGGGGTTGGCCAGTTGCTCAGGCTAGAATCAATGAAAGCTAAGAGAGGCATTTGGAAGAGCCCTGAGATAAATCTAACATTAAGAGAAGGTGAGATAGCAGCGATTATTGGACCATGCGGCTCAGGTAAAACTAGCATAATGCTATCAATGATTGGCTTTCTACCTTATGAGGGAACGATGATGTACGATGGAGTTGAAGTATCTCTAATAGATAAAACATATCTTAGGTCTAAGATTGCATATGTTCCAGATGAACCTGAATCCTATATACTCAATAATAGAGTATTCGATGAAGTAGCTTTTGGACCCGAGAACCTAGGGTGGAAACCCAAGAAAGTAATTGAATCAACGATTAAAGCCCTAGAGATGACCAACATGCTAAACCTTTACGATAGAGAAGTTTCAACACTTAGTGGAGGCCAGAGGCAGAGGTTAGCCATCGCTGATGCATTGAGTATCTCACCTAAGATACTTTTACTCGATAATCCATTCTCGAACATAGATTGGGAGGCTAGGAAAACAATATCGAAAACATTAGAAGAACTCTGTGATCATGGTCTCTCAATAATCTTAACTGGTTATTCAATGGAAGAACTATATCTTAAACCAGATAGAACGCTATTCATAGGAGAAGTTGGTAAACCCTACGAGAAGAAAGCATCTTATACTAATCCTCTAGCTTCTGAAAGATTTGTAGAAGTTAAGGATTTATGGTTTAACTACGATAGAAGAAATATTGTTTTGAAAGGCGTCTCCTTCACTATACGTAGGAATGAGATCATCTCGATAATTGGGAAAAATGGTGTAGGTAAAACTACTCTTCTAAAGATTCTAGCTGGAATCTATAAGCCGAGTAAGGGAGTGGTCTTGGTTAATAGTAGAAAACCTAACCCGCATCTCTCAGTATATGTTAGCCAGAACCCCTCAGCCTTCTTAACAGAGGCAACACCAAGGGAGGAACTAGCTAGATCTAGAAGTATAGATACAGTAAATCTTTTAGAGAAGATCGGTTTATCCTACTTACTGGATAGGCCAATACATAACTTAAGTTTAGGCGAGAAACGTATAATCTCTATCTTATCTGGATTATGTAGAGGGAGATTGTTGTTATGTCTAGATGAACCTACATCAGGGCTAGATTATATGCTGGGGCATAGACTAGGCGAGATCATGAAGGCTGCAGTCTCCAACAATGTAACATTGATAATTGCTACACATGATATCTCTTTCGCAGAAGCATATTCTGATAGGATACTATTGTTAGAGAGGGGTATAATCTATGAAGACTGGAGAAGAATCTTTCAATGATTACAGCTACAGCATATATTCAGAGCCTGCTTCAAAAATTAACCCATTAATCGCAAACATATTCTTACTAGTATTAGTCAGCATCGCAACGATCGAATATGAAGTATACATTCTCTCTATAACACTCTTCTTATCAATACTTGTATCATGTATCGTTTCTAGAAAACCTATCCAGATCTTAAAGATTGTGCTTATCTTTACACCATTTGGTTTAGGTCTAGGTATTTTTTACAGCATCATTGGGAACAAGGAAATCTTACCAGCCCTCCTCACAATAATCCTTAGAGTTGAAATATTAACTACTGGTTCAACAATACTTTATTATGGAATTGATCCATGGGAGCTGCCACAGATCTTAATAAATAAACTTAAGATTCCCCCTCACGTTTCCTATACGATTGCTATCGCTTTCATAATGTATCAACGGCTAATCAAAGATTTAAAAGAGATA
>ASPF01000006.1 GCA_000405685.1 Candidatus Geocrenenecus sp. JGI 0000106-J15
TTGGTTAGCCTGAGTTACTTTAGAATTAGATGCTGTTCGAGAAGGATACAGAACATTTCCTGAGTCTTACAGTTTATTTTTAGAATTTATAGCCTATCCTACGTAGAAACTTTCTTCTCTCTTCTATGTCTTTCTCATTTTCTATTCCCTTAGACTTGTATCCATCTATTACAGCCATTACCCCTCTACCTTGCTCTGTCTCAACCACTATGACTTGCACTGGATTCGCTGTAGCTGTAAGTATAGTGCAGACTTCTGGAACAAGTTTAATCTTCTCCATTACATTGATCGGGTATATATTCTTCATGATGATTAAGAATGTGTGTCCACAGCCAATTTTTAAAAGCGTTTCAGCAGCAATTCTTCTTAGTTCTTCATCTGTACCTTCATGCCTTATGAGGCATGGCCCACTCGCTTCTGCAAATGCTAGCCCAAATTTCGCTCCTGGCACAGAATTTACAATAGCTTCATAAACATCTTCAACAGTCTTTATAAAATGAGTAATTCCGAAGATTATATTGCATCCCTCAGGTACTCTTATATCTACTATATCAATCTTCAACCCTTCGATCATGTATCATAGAAAGAATAAGGGATGGATAAATTTTTCATCTTTGAAATCGACTCTAAAGTCAATAGTACGGTAAAGAGAGGCTATAAATTCTAAAAATAAACTGTAAGACTCAGGAAATGTTCTGTATCCTTCTCGAACAGCATCTAATTCTAAAGTAACTCAGGCTAACCAAAGACCCAAATATTGTAGAGAAGGTTCATCAAGTAGTTTAAGCAATACGTTTACGAAGTCTAGAAGATGAAGATAGAAGAACTGATCTTAAAATGGGCATTAAAGAATGCATTAGATCATGAAGGGCGAGCATACCAGAACGCTGTATTATCTAAGATTATAAGAGAAGACCCATCTTTAAAAACGAGGATAAAAGAGTTACTACCTACCGTCGAAGAGATCGTAAACCAGGTAAACTCAATGAGTATCGATAAACAGAAAAATTTACTTGAAGAATTAGCCCCTGAGCTCTTGGTATATGAAAAGAAGATTGAAGAAAAGAAGCTTCCACCCCTGCCAGATGCTGTTAGAGGTAGAGTAGTTACACGTCTTCCACCTGAGCCAAGCGGGTATATGCATATAGGTCATGCTATGAGTGGGTTGCTGAACTATGCCTATGCTAGGATGTATGATGGTAAAGTATGGTTAAGGTTTGAAGATACAGACCCTAGAAAGGTTAAGCTTGAGTATTATGAGAGTTTCAGGAAAGGATATAAATGGCTTAAGATAGAATGGGATTACGAGAAAAATAATAGTGAAGATATAGAGTTATTCTATGATTATGCTGAGAAGATAATAGAACTGGGGAGAGCATATGTCTGCTTCTGTCCACATGAAAAAATAAAATCTCTAAGGAGAAAAGGTTTAGAATGTGAACATAGAAGTCAAGATATAGATGAGAACCTAAAGTATTGGAAGATGATGCATGACGGAAGATTCAGAGAAGGCGAGGCAATAGTTAGACTCATCGGAGATATGAAGAGCCAGAATACTACTATGAGAGATCCTGCAATTTTTAGAATAGTTGAACATAGCCATCCCATAGTAGGAGCAAGATACCATGTATGGCCTCTATATGATTTCGCAGCATCCATCGAAGACGGTGTCTGCAATATTACACATATTTTAAGAACAAGCGAATTTGCATTAAGAGATGAACTACAAAATTATATTAGAGATCTCGTAGGAATGAGTAACCCAACATACATAGAATATTCTAGATTTGAGTTTAAGGGAACGCCTGTCTCTAAAAGGAAGCTTAGAGCAATAATTGAAGCTGGTCTAGCAGAGAGATGGGATGATCCAAGATTCCCAACCATTGAGGGATTGAGGAGAAGAGGGATACTGCCAGAAGCAGTAAAAGAATTCACATTAACACAGACGGGCTTCTCATATGCTAAAAGAGAATATGATTGGAGTTTACTATACTCTCTGAATAGAAAGATTCTAGATCCAATAGCTCGTAGATTCTTCTTCACACCTAGTCCTGTGAAACTTAAGGTAGAAGAACTAGAACCAGGAGAAATTACTATACCCTATCATCCAACTAATAGCTCTCTGGGGATGAGAAAGATATGTTACACCGATGAATTCTACATCTCGAGTCTTGATGTAGAAAATATGAAGGATAGAGATATCATAAGATTGAAATATTTAGCCAACGTAAAGATAGTTAATGCATCTAAATATGAAGTTATAGGCGTACGGTCAGGTGGAGGACCAGCTCAAAATATTCCGATAATACAGTGGGTTCCTTTACATCGAAGTCTTAAAGTAAAAGTACTGGTTCCAGATATCTTATACCTAGATGGAGAGAAAGTTAATCCAGAAAGCTTAAGGATTATTGAAGGATATGCTGAAGAAAATATAGTAGAGGTGAAAGTTGATGAGATCGTTCAATTCGAAAGGTTTGGATTCTGTAGATGTGACTCAACCATTGATAGAATATTCATTAAAACACATGACTAGAATACTGAAACTCAATATATTATGAACGTTTCTGTTTTCCATAATATTCTGTCCACTTAAGCTTTCTTGGATCCCTCTTAAATTCCATCATACTTACTCTACACTTTCTTGAGCAGAACCATAAAAGAGAGCCGTCTCTCCTAACGTATAGCATACCCTTACCATGGAGGAATTCTCTTCCACAGAATGAGCATCGATGTTTAGTAGGCATAAAGATACACCTCAAACTACTTTATCTTTTCTGCTTCTCTCTCAGTATCGAGTAGTAAGAGTATATCTCCAAGACGGACTGGTCCTTTAACATTTCGTGTAATGACTCTTCCTACATCTCTACCCTCTAGTATTCTTACCCTCACCTGAGTAATCTCACCTGTAGCGCCTGTTCTACCAACTATCTGTTCAACGACAGCAGGCACAGGCTCTTCCATCCTTTCAGTCTTTTCAGTCTTAGCAGGCTTACTCATTTCCCTGACCTTTTCTTAATCAATACCTTATTCTTAAAGATTGCATTTAAACCTTAAAGAACCCTATACTCTTCCAGTCAAACTCAAATAGTTCTTACGCTTTTCCGCTACAGACTTCTCTGTCAACTGCAGTGGTAACATTATACTCTTATATCCGGGGCTGAGATTAGACTTAGTGGAAAATATCTAATACATCATATTTATGGCCACTGAGGAGACTCTTAATGGAACATATTTTACTTAATGAAAACGTCATCGTCCCTCTAGATCCTACAGGTTGACAAGCCTTTTAATTAGGAGTGAAGTCTTTTTATTTAGAATAGATAAATATGAAGGCGACTATAGATGAAAGCTGGCGTTTATAGTTAGCCTTTAAGGATAGAGTTGAGATAGCATCAGCCTCGGTGTAGATCTCTTAATGAAGACGCTGGAGAATATGTAGAAGTATACTACAGGAGAGACGGTCAAGATGATTCAAAGGCTTATTGGGACAACTAAAAATCTAGGAAGAGTAAAGACAGTATCAATGGATTAGTAGGTTTAGCTAGAGAACTTGCATATTTTTTGACTCTATGGATGTTCTATCTTTAGAGAAGCATAACCTACAACCGATGATTTATCTCCTGTTACGTCTCCACTTGTAGCATACTTCAATAATTCTGCTTTACCTGCTTTAAGCCTCTTAGCTGCTTCTAAAACAGCTGAGACCGGTCCATAACCACACATCGAAATATCTATCTCTCTCAATACTCTATAAAATGCTTCAACATCTAGTCTGCTAATTTTATCAAGAGCTATCGAGTCTTTCTTTACAGCTACTTCATGGGGCTCATAATGGGTGAAATCTGTTGAAGCTATAAGCATAACGTCTGCTCTCTCTCTTAATAATTCTGCGAGAGCTCTCCCAACTTCTAGAGAAACCTCTATACTTTGGTCAAGCATAGATATGGGTAGAAGACTGAACTCTCCTAGGACATATTGTAGGAATGGTAATTGGACCTCGATTGAATGCTCACGAATATGAGATAATTCATCTAGGGAGAAGATATTAGATAGTTTTGCAAGTTCTCTCCCAAGCTTTGAATCAATCTTAACTTCACCTAATGGCGTAACCCATGATCCATCTGGATATATCGAGACATCTGTTCCAATACCATAATGATTCGGGCCTATCACTATCACCGTCCTAGGTTTTAGTCGACCGTCTAGCTCTAAGTAGCCGTGAGCTGCTACTGGACCTGAATAAACATATCCAGCATGGGGGGATATCAATGCGAGAGGGTGGCCCTTCTTGTCTATAGTTCTCGATGGAAGCTTGCCAGGCCCAATATCATGAAGGAAGCAATCTTCGATCTGCTTCTTTAGTAAAGTTGCGGATGAAGAATAAAATATCCCTGCTACTGAAGGATTCCTCCTCGGCATACTAAGATATAATAGGGGATCGCAAGTATTTATCATTGTTCTTCATAACATATTCATGATTTAAATGGTAGAGGGGCTATCAACTAGAAAGCGAGACCATATAAGAATATGCATTGAAAGAGATGTAGAGTTCAAAAAGAAGACCACATGGTTTGAATATGTTGAATTAATCCATAACCCCTTGCCTGAAGTAGATTTTGATGAGGTAAAGCTTGAAACAAGATTTCTCGGTAGAACCTTTAACTATCCACTAGTAATCGAAGGCATGACGGGCGGTGTTCTTGAAGCATACAGGATCAACAAGAACTTAGCGGAGGTAGCTCTACAACTTAATATACCGATAGGTGTAGGAAGCCAGAGAGCAGGTATAAAAAATGAGTCCTTCAAACAAACCTATCGAGTTGTAAGAGATACTTCACAGGATATTTTCATTATAGGGAACATTGGTGCAGTCCAGCTAGTGAGAGAAGGCGTTGAGCTTGCAGAAAAGGCGGTAGAGATGATTGAAGCAAATGCTCTAGCAATACATCTTAATAGTTTACAAGAATTAATTCAGCCTGGTGGAGCTTCAACATTCAGAGGAGCTATTAAATCTATAGAGCAGACTGTAAACAGATTGAATGTACCAGTAATAGTTAAGGAAGTTGGATGCGGTATATCGAAAGAGACGGCGAAAATCTTGGAATCAATAGGTGTCAAAGGTATAGATGTAGCTGGAGCAGGAGGAACCAATTGGACGCTTATTGAGAAGATTAGAGCTGAAGAAATAGGAGACTTGGAGAAAACGATGCTTGGGGAAGTTTTTACAGAGTGGGGTATACCTACAGCTGCATCAATTATAGAAGTTTCATCAACAGTTAAAATAGAAGTTGTAGGCTCAGGAGGCATACGGACAGGTTTAGATATAGCTAAAGCTCTAGCCCTTGGAGCAGACATGGCTGGAATCGCTAAGCCTCTCTTAAAGCCTGCATTAGAAAGTGTGGATTCAACTTTAAGCTATCTCAAGAAGATAATATTAGAGTTAAGAACAGCGATGTATTTAACGGGATGTAGAAATACTGATGAATTAAAGAAGATCAGTAAAGTAATAACAGGCCCGCTAATCGAATGGTGTAGGCAGCGACACCTACCGCTTTAACCCTATATTTCAGTTTTTCAAAGAATATAACATATGATTGAAGTTGAGAGAACTTTCATAATGTTAAAACCCAGCTGTATAGATAGAGGACTGGTCGGAGAAATCCTAGCAAGGCTTGAGAAGAAAGGTTTGAAGATTATACAGATGAAGTTCTTAAAAATGAATAGAGAAATAGCAGAAGAACTTTACAGCATACATAAAGGTAGAGACTTCTATGAGAATCTCGTAAAGACATTAGAAAATAGAAGAGTTGTAGCAATAGTTGTTGAAGGTAGGAAGGCAATCGAAGTAGTAAGAAAGATGATTGGTGCAACTGACCCTGCTCACGCCGAACCTGGAACAATTAGAGGAGACTTAGCTGTGGAACTTACAGATAATCTTATACATGCATCAGACAGCATAGAATCATATATAAGAGAATACAAGATATTCTTTAAGGATGACGAGCTACAAACACTATAGCATATTTTCCGAATTCTAAAACTAAATTATTATCGATTCAAGCTATATTAAGAACAGTAGTAAGCTTTACTATAGATGAGTGGGAAGATCCTACCGAAGCAGCCTGAAGCTAATATTGGTACTCTAGGTCATGTTGATAATGGTAAGAGTACAATCGTTCAGGCAATCACTGGAATCTGGCCATCAAGACATTCTGAAGAGCTTAGGAGGGGTATCACTATAAGGATTGGCTATGCAGATGCAGCAATATATAGATGCCCAAGCTGTGAAGAACCATTCAACTATACAACTCAGGATAAATGTCCAATATGTAGGTCTGAGACTGTTTTTGAGAGAGCTATCTCATTTATTGATTGCCCTGGTCATCATTCATTAATGGTTACCATGCTTTCTGGAGCAGCATTATTTGATGGTGCAGTATTCGTAGTAGATGCTAGACATACGTTCCCTCAACCGCAAGATAGTGAGCATCTTCAAGCAGTCTCGATCATGGATATAAGTAGAGTAATAGTCGCACAGAATAAGATAGACGTAGTATCTAGGGAGAGAGCTCTCCAAAACTATGACGAGATAAGACAATACCTTAAGATGAGTAGATTACAAGATTATCCTATAATACCAATCTCTGCTCAGCATAAAGTAGGTATAGACCTACTCCTCTGGGCTATACAGAAATTCATCAATACACCATTTAGAGATCTATCAAAACCGTTTAGAATGCCTATACTACGTTCTTTCGATGTTAACCCACCTGGAACACCTGGAAACATCATTAGAGGTGGAGTTATAGGCGGCTCGATAATTCAAGGAAAGATAAGAATAGGTGAAGAAATAGAGATTGCTCCTGGTACACCTGTAGAGGATAAGCCTGCAGCAAAATATGAATCGATCTATACAGAAGTAGTGAATATTAAAGCTGGCGGTCGAGATGTTGAAGAAGCTATGAGCGGCGGTCTCACAGGCATAGAGACGAAGCTTGACCCAGCGTTAACAAAAGCCGATGGAATGACTGGAAACATGACTGGCAAGCCTGGAACATTGCCACCTACACTCTATGACTTAAGCTTAGAATATACATTGTTCAAGTATGTTGTAGGTGTTAAAGATAAAATGGAGGTTACGCCGATAGCGGATAAAGAACCATTAGTATTAAACGTCTACTCAGCTGTAACAACGGGAGTCGTAACACATCGAACTAAAGATAGAATTGAAATAAATCTAATGAGACCAATAGTAGCACAGCAGGGAGACAAAGTCTCAATATCTAGAAAGATCGGAGCAGGATGGAGACTCATAGGATACGGTAAAATAACCTAGATAAGTAAGAGGCATGGATGAAATATTAAATGAAAGTGTTAATTGATACAAGTCTCTTGATGCTGACCGTAGAGCAGGGAAGAGATCTAATAAGAGCTGCAGAAAATATGCTTGGTGAAGTAATCGAACCTTACATACTTGAAGACATAGTAGATGAGTTAGAAAAAATCGCTAAAAGAAGAGGAAAGAAAGCCAATCTAGCTACCGTAGCTTTAAAGCTAACTGAAAAAATGAGCAAAATAAAATATATAAAGAAATTACCAGTAGACCTTAAATTGATTGAAGCTGCAAAAGACCATAAGATGGTTTTAGCTGCTGTAGATCAAAAAATAATTAAAGAAGCAAGAAAAAAGAAGATCCCCCTAATAATATTTCATAAAGATTTAAGAGTAACATTTGAAGGTTGGACTCCATAAATATTTCATCATTAAGATTTTTAGATAGCGATACTAAGTAATTTTGAGTAAAGATAGATGAATATTAGGCGGAGTCTTCTCCTGATCACCCTCATATCAATTGCAATGTTAGCATCCTCTCTAATCGGAGTGACGCATTCCCAAGAAGACACTGTCCAAATAATTTTCTATATAGATACAGGTTTAGGCGGACCTATAATCATTAATGGGTGTAGTGGCTTCACTAGAATAGGAGAAAACGTAAGCTGTATTGTTGAATCTGAGATCACATACTATAATGATACAAAAATAGTTTTCAAAGGCTGGTATCAGAATCTCATAGATGGAAGCTTAGAACTAGTTACTGAAGAAAGAACTATAACGGTCACAGTCGGAGGAGAGCATCCCGAACAAAAATATACTGCATTGTATCAAGTCTATTATCTAATAGATCTTGATCTCGGTTATCAAAGAATTATTAGATGGAGACCAAGACATAGCTCATACACAATAACGGCGCAGGAGATCTGGATACCAGATAAAGGCGTAAAAAAGGTTTTTCTAGGTTGGGCTGGTGACATAACAGGTAGTAACCCAGAAATCTACATAGATAAGATTACTAGACCATTGATAGCTAAAGCGATATGGCAAACACAATACTATGTAGATATAATCTCGGAGTATCCCGTATCCGTGGAGAGCGGATGGTATAATGAAACCCAGAAGATCTATGTTAATCCTGTGGAACCTGTTATATATGAAAATAGCGGAGATACAAAGATCTTGCTTGAGAAATATCTTATAGATTATTGGCCTGGAGATAAAAATGACTTAGAAGTTAGTAAAGACTCTTTCGAGCTGGTGGTAGATTCACCTTTAACGATAAAGGCGTTTTGGAAGAAACTTCACCACGTAGTTCTAGAATCAGATTACGTAAAACTAGTACTCCTTGATGAATGGATAAGAGAAAACGATAAGTTAATCTTTAATCAATTAGAACAAGAAATTATCTGGGTTAACGGTACTAGAATAGTCTTCGATAAATGGGTAAATGACATATCTTCACTCAATAAAGACATAGAAGTCACGGTAACCAGTCCAATAAGAGCTCGGGCTATCTGGAGAGTCTACTATCTTGTCTCAGTAGAATCTTCTGAACCTGATATTACTATAAAAGCTAATAAGCTAGGCTGGACTGAGAAGGGAAGTAACGTTGTTATTGATGCAACCCCCATAGAGAGAGAACTGGGGAAAGGAGTCAAGGCATTATTTAGAGAATGGAGCGGAAACATTATAAGCGCAGACCCAGTATTAAAAATCTCAAACTTAAACTATCCAATAATAATTAAAGCATTATGGAATAAGAAGTATCTTGTCACTATTGATGCACCTGAGAAGGCTGGCATGAAGAAAGAAACATGGATATTAGAGGATGAGAAGTACGTTATCGTAGCTCCAATACAAGTCTCTATAAATAATTCAACAAGAATGGTTTTCAATGATTGGAATGGATGCAGTATCGTCAAAGACAATGTATGTACTCTAAGCAATGTTAAACAGCCTCTAACAATTAAAGCAAACTACTTCATAGAGAAGAGAGTAAGAATAGAAGCAATATCATTAAATAATGAGGTCATAGAAGACGTATATTTCATCATTAAACATGAATCAGGTGAGATAAAGCAGCTGTCCTCAAGAAATATTGTATGGATAAAGATAGGAAGCTGGACAATTCAGAATGCTACTTGGAGAGAATACGATGTTACTTCAACAAGAGAATTTAAGATAACTGAAGACTCAAATGAATTCCTTAGAGTATCAGTAAGAATATTTAGATTATCATTTAAGATTAACGATTATCTAGGTTTCCCAGCTAAAGATGCAGCGATAATCATTAAAACAATTGATGGGAAAACAATATATGAAGGTAGAACAGATGAAAACGGGTTGTTAGAGAACGTCGGTCCCTTACCTCCATTAGACATGATTGCATACATCAATTACATGGACTATCAAATAATGAAAGATGTAAATATTAGGACTTCAAGCCCAATCTACATAACTGTACCTTTGTCTCAGACATTATTACAACTAATCATTGTTACACTTATAGCTGCCGGCTCACTAACTACTTTTACCATTATTAGGAGGATTCGAAAAGCAAGGAAGATAATACCCACTGAAATACCTATACCGCCAGAGCTACCTCCTCCTACAATAAGCTTGGATGAAACTATTAAAGAAATTGAAGTTAGAAAAGCTACTTCGGTGACTCTTGAAGACGTACTAGAAAAACTAAAAGAAAGCGGTGAAAAACCTGAAGATATCTTAGGAGAACTAGTTGAAAAAGTTGAAGAGAAGAAAAAGGTGAGGAAAAGAAGATAAAGTATAAAATATTAGCTTCGGTAAGAGTATTTTAAGACTAGATCGTTAATCTTGACATTCAATCTCTCTGCTATCGGACTACATTTAGCAATTAGTGGAAAGAATATATTTTTTCTATCTTCTAAAACCTCATAATTAGCCATGCCCTTTGAGATAATAAATTCATGCTGCTTGATTAAATGATTTAATTCTTCAGAGTAAGGATGAATACCTGTATCTTCTTCACCATTTGAGGAAAGAACTATCGAAACGTTAGGCAAACTATCTAAACCTGCTGACACTAGATCATCTATAGTAGCATCGTTTACAATCGCTCCACCTTTTACTACAATAGTTATACGGTTAAATTCTCTACCTCTAAGATCAAGTAATGTTTCTAAAAGCAGTCTATCAGTATAAATCTCTCCAGTATTATCTAAGAAATAAAGTAGATTATTAGAAGAATCTGCTGTCACTCTAAACCTATAATAGTCATTTATTGCTAAGCCTTTTCTGAATGCAGTTGTTAACATCTTCTCAAAATCAGATAAATCAACAGTAACTATATCTATTGTATTGCCTACGATAGACAGCTTAACAGCTGTTTCTAGCTTATCTTGACTAATATCAACTAGTTTCTTCATCATCGGGTAAAGATTTGATACAACCTGGTTACTGATCTTCTTTATCTCCTTAAAGGGATCATTTACACCAGTGACTCTTCTAATCATCTTGAATAGTTCAAAAGAGATCTCAATAGGAGTCTTATCCCAGTTAGAGACAATTATCGAGAAAGCATTTAGTAGTATTTCTTTTCTAGATTGCTCATCTTTCCCAGCTAGTTTAGATGCGAGGTTCACAGTTCTAAGCATGCATGGAACACAATCGGTGGTCAGCTTCATGATTAGCCCACTACCTGAAAACGTCTAGGCTACTTGATATCGCCTGTCTCAGACATTTTCTTATCTTCGTATGGTGCAACATGCCTCCTATAGAATTCTTGAATTACACAAGAAAGTACGCCAATTGCTCTATTGTAATTAAAGTATCTAGGAGGATATAAATGGAGAAGAAGTCTAAAGATGACATAGTTAATTTGTCCATCAAGATCTTCAACTGGAGTTTTTCTAAGCTCATCTATCAAGGCATCAATCTTAGGGTCCAGCCTCTCTCTATAATCTTTTTTAATATAAGGCATACTTGGTAGTTTATTCTACTACTATATTTGTTTTATCTGAAGAGGGATCAGTCTACTCATTATTCTTTGAAAATAGCTGGAGTAGCTCTGACCAAGACAATAGATAGACATCTAATCTACTTCCCTTCTCGATCTTCTCTATTTTCTTAGGAATCTTTATGAAGCCATTAGAAGTTATTAATGGTCTAATCATAGATGAATCTCCAAGAATAGGTCTAGCAATAAATTTATCCCCATTCTTGACCAGCTTTACAAAACGTATTCTCGTAAATGAAATGTACTCTCTGACATGTAGGTCTTCACCCATTTCTGCAGATATTCTTGGAAATGATTCCTTAATCGGTAAACCCTGCATATAGGACAATAATGGAATCAATATGTTTATCACTCCACTGATAGTGGATTGAACATGTCCTGGAAGCAGTATAACAGGTTTTCCATCAATTAGTACTATGCTGGTTGCCCGACCTGGCTGGACTTCTAATCCTCTAGCTATTGGTATACTACTTGGTAGCTTAGATAAAGTTATCCAACATAGATCTCTAGGTCCAAGTGAGACTCCTCCAATAGTTACACAGACATCGTTTTCTCTAAGAGAACTCTTAACAACTTCAACTATCTGATCAGGAGAATCGGGAACTGTGTTAAATCTTGTAGGAATTCCACCGTATTCCTCAACATAATAAGAGACCATAATTGAAGATGTTTCAAGTTTTTTTCCATTGGTCTCCTTGATGTTTGATGTTAATTCGTCTCCAACACCTATTAATGCAACCCTAGGCTTAGCATAAACTTTCACTCTATATCTTCCAATATCTAGTAGATATTTTATAGTTTGTGGTCGGATGATATCTCCTCTCTTCTGAACGACTTCTCCACTCTGTATATCTGCTCCTTCGAATGTCACATACTCTCCCTTCTTGATAGATTCTAGAATCTCTATGTATTCTCCATGCAGTCTAGTTCTCTCAACAGGTATTACTGCATCAGCATTCTTCGGTATTCTAGATCCTGTTACAACATAGACGGCTTCTCCCTCCTTAATCTCTAGGTTATGTTCTCTGATGGAATCTATTCTTCCTGCAATTTTTAATCTTACTGGATTAATTGTAGACGCTCCTGAAGTATCAGAGCTTCTAACAGCATATCCATCAAAATGAGCAATACTCTCTCTCGGCAGAGAGATGGTAGAAATTATATCTTCAGCTAAAACATAACCTAACGATTCTTGAACATCTCTATCTATAATCCTAGGAGACAGCCTAGAAATATTCAGGATTCTTTCCAGCGCCTTATCTGGTGAAACATACTTAAAATATTTCTCAATTTGTTCATCCATACTGCAAACAAGCCTCCAGCTTACTAATATTTAATGATTCTATAATTTTGCAGATATGTTTACAAACATAGTGTAAGAACAAAAAGTCAACTGAGAATCTTTTTATAGATAGAACATAAGTATAGAATAGAAAGAATAACATTGAAGATATGAGGGGAGGTTAATAAGGAAGCGCCAATGCTATTCTATCTAGTATGGGAGACCCGAAGAGGCCTAGAAAACAATATGAGACGCCTGGTCATCCATGGAAGTCGGATAGGTTATCTAATGAGCTTCAGCTTCTTGGAGAGTATGGTTTAAGAAATAAGAGGGAGCTCTGGAGAGCAGAAACTATTCTTAGAAAGATTAGAGCACAAGCTAGATCTTTATTCGTCCTCACAGGTGAGAAGAGAATTCAAGAAGAGAATAGGCTCATACAGAGACTATATAAGATGGGGCTTGTAGATCAGAATGCGACTGCAGACGATATATTAAAACTAAATGTTAGAGATATCCTAGAAAGAAGACTTCAAACAGTTGTGTTCAAGCTTGGATATGCTAAGAGTATCCATCAGGCAAGGCAGCTAATAGCTCATGGTCATGTCTACATCAAAGAGAACAAAGTTAAATCTCCAAGTTACCATTTAATGAGAGGAGAAGAAATATATATAAGAGTTACAGTACCTTTAGAAGCAAAATAGCAATCTACCGATTTAATCTTCCTAGTTGACCGATAAGTTGTTTTTCAAATTCTTCTGCCATTAGCTATTTATCACGACTTGGCTAGATAGACGAAATGTGGAAATTCATTGAGAAATATCTTGAATGCGAGTTCCACCCCCCTGGGAGAGCCTGGAAGACATACTACAACTTTTCCTGAATAAACACCTGCTGTAGCTCTCGTTAAAACTGCTGCTGCACCTATTTGTTTATAACTCTCAAGTCTGAATATCTCTCCGAAACCTTCAGCTTCCTTATCAAGTAGCGGTTTAACAGCTTCGATAGTGACGTCTCTACTGGTTAGACCAGTCCCTCCCATGAAGACTACTACATCTACATCTCTCTTAATGGCGTTTGTAAGAGTCTTTCTAATCATATTGATGTCATCATCTAAGACATCGGTTTCAATTATCTCATGATTTCTTTCATTAATGAGTTTAATAGCTATATCCATTGTCTCATCTTCATACGGTTTCTTCTCAATCTTTAATCTATATCTTGAAGAACTAACAGTATAGAGCATGAATCTTAGCTTCTGAGGACTTTTATGTCTATGTTCTTCATAAGGTTTAGCCGACTGCATCATTCTTCACTTTTCTAACCACTCTTATATCAGTGATCACAGTATCAGGATACTGTCCATCAGCTGTCTTCTCATACATTTTCACTGCATCCCATATATTAAGTAGAGCTATACTTACTGCAGTTAATGCCTCCATCTCAACCCCTGTCCTCTCTGTAGCTTCAACTAAGACCTCAACCTCTATGCCTTGACCATTAATCTTTGAATTTACTTCTACATAGTCAAGTCTTAATGGATGGCATAGAGGAAGAAGTATAGATGTAAATTTAGCAGAATTTATTCCTGTTATTCTAGCAAGCTGTAATGGATCCCCCTTCTCGATGTTTCCAGACTTTATTCTCTCTATAGTTTCTCGGCGGAGTTTTATGAATCCTCTAGCAACAGCAGTTCTCTTAACTAAAGGTTTACCAGAAATATCTACCTGCTTTATTTCAGAAGGCATAAACATACTATCTAAAGAGCATTCTTAAAGATATTCTTGGCTGAGCTTAAGCCTTGGAGAAAAAGATTTAACTAACTTATGAAGAAGTTATAAGGGTTATGAAGATTCTGTGGGCACCGTGGAGGATGAAATATATTAGAAGATTCGAGGATAAAGAAGATAATGGATGTATCTTCTGTAGAGGGATCCAGCAAAACAATGATAGAGAGAATCTTATCTTATACAGAGGTAAACACTGCTTTGTCATCTTGAATAAGTATCCATACAACTCTGGGCATTTGATGATCGCACCGCTTAGGCATATAGGAGAATTAGAGAAGCTAAGTGAAGAAGAATTAAATGAGTTGATGAGATTAACTGTTTTATGTGTTAAGATACTTAAGAAAGAGTATAGACCGAGCGGATTAAATGTTGGTGTAAATATAGGTAGAGCAGCAGGCGCTGGCATAGAAGACCACATACATCTTCATATAGTTCCTAGATGGGTTGGAGATACAAACTTCATGCCTATAATATCTGAGACAAAAATAATGCCTGAGCTACCTCTAGAAACATATGATAGACTGAAGAAGTATTTTAGAGAGAAATAGATTGAGTTCCTCTAGCTATTCTATCAGAATCTAATGAAAAGTATACTGAGGATTCGTCAGCTAATAATGATACACGGCTGGGCATATCATTGGAAACAACTTTATAATTTATTAATATAGATAGTTTTCTAGAGAAATCTAATATATCTTCCATAGTTGGCATAGCTTCTCTAGGAAGCCTCTTCTGGCTCTCTCCTACATGCATATACGCTTTACATTCTACATAGTCTGGTCTCGCAATCTTTATAAGTGAAGCATACTTCTCAACATCCTTCATATTGTATCCTTTGATAAGCGTCAACCTTATAACTTTCCTAGACCTATTAAAGCTTGGCATCAGCCTTATACTCTCGTTAAGTCTAGTCCAGCTATCATGTATAAGAGGTCTACATATTCTAATATGTGTTTCAAGGTCTGGACCATAAAGGCTAATGTAGAGATTTGTTGGTTGCGCATCTTTATTGATTAGGTTTTCTAATCTTGACGTTAATGACGCATTAGTTACAAGGAATGTTGTCATTCCACGAGTATGTGCAAGCTTGATCAAATCAGCTAAGTATGGATAAAGTGTTGGCTCACCATCTAAGGAGATAGCAATATTATTTGGTTCTAAAGCCTCTTTGAATAGCTTTTTATCAACATCTGGATTTCCTTTAAATCCTGAAAGAAGCTGCCTCTGTTCTAAGATAAGCTTATCCAATATTTCTTCTGGATAATCCCATTCACCTTCGTATACAGCAATTCTGTTGATAGTATGGAATCTCCAGCAAAATATACACATCATGTTACAATATTGAAGACTTGGAGTCATCTGGAGACATCTATGACTCTCTACTCCATACCAGCTCTTGTAGCAGTGTTTGCCACCTCTAAGAACATTCTTAGTCCAATGGCAGATCTTAACAGCAGAGTGGCGTCCAATTATCCTATATCCACTCTTCTTCAACCTATCTACATCATCAATATATGTCCTCGCTGTAATCATTCATCCACCCTTAGACTATTAATATCATACAATGTAATTAAGGTTAAGGATCTTCTTTAAGATTTAGTATTTCAATAGCTAATTCATCATTAGGTGCTGCTATAACTCCAAAGTTCTTACCAGCTGAAAGATCTACCTCCTCAGTTACTCCTTCTACGGTAAGTATTCTGTATGTTCCTCCCGCTAGCTTCAACAAGAATACAGGGGCCAGAAAGTCGAATGGTCTTAGATATGGTCCTAGACAGACATATCCATCTACTCGGCCAGCTATAACGTAGCATATCTCTAAAGCTGTCGAGGCTAGGAAAGATGAGAAACCAGAATTAGATATAATTTTTTCAGTCCACTTCCTGTATCTTTCATCTCTGATAGAACCCATACATACAATTAAGTAGGAATCTTTGAGCGAACGTACATTCGTGAGTTTCGGCTCGCCGCCAGACGCTATCACTGTGCCGTCTTTTTCGCCTATATATAATTCTCCGCTTACATGATCTATTACTCCTCCCACGATTATATCTCTAGAATTCATGGTTTTAGAAATAACTAATGTGGTTGAGTAGATCGGTATACCTCTAGAAGCATTTCTACTTCCATCAACTGGGTCTATTAAGACATAGTAGTCAGGGTTGCCTGAGCCTGTTACTCCTAGTTCTTCTGAGATTATTGCTACATTTTTTAGTTTTTCAGTTATTATGTCTATTATTGTTCTCTCTGCTACCAAGTCAAAAGTATATGACCTATCTCCATATGCTCCAATGCTCCTAGGCTTAAGCCCCCAGCCAGACTTTATTGACTCTAGAACTATATCTCTCACTACCTCTAGGGCTTCTTCTGTCAACTTCAGCAGGTCTACCATCTTATATCATCTTAACAGAGTGTAGTGCTCTTATTTTAACTACATCTCGATTATAAAGATTGTCTGGTTCTTCGCCTCTCAGAATCTTGATTATTCCTTCAGCAGCATACTGAGCCATTCTATTTCTAGTATCATATGATGCGCTGCCTATATGTGGTGTAAGAACAACATTCGGTAAGTTTACTAATGGACTATCAGGGGGAAGAGGCTCATACTCGAAGACATCTAATCCTGCTCCTGCAATCCATCCTTCTTTTAATGCTTTCACTAAAGCTTTTTCATCAACTACAGGGCCACGTGAAGTATTGATTAAGATAGCTGTAGACTTCATCATTCTGAGTTCTTTTTCACTAATTAAGTGTCTAGTCTCAGATGTTAGAGGAACGTGGATTGAGATGAAATCTGACTCTTTTAAGAGTTGAGATAGCTCCATGTATTCTATTCCAAGCTCATTCTCTAGTTCTCGTCTACGTGTAACGTCGTAATAGTAGACCTTCATATTGAAGCCTTTAGCTCTCTTAGCTACGGCTACCCCTATTCTTCCTAAACCTATTATCCCCAGCTTCTTGCCATGTACGTCATATCCAAGCATCATCGTTGGAGCCCAAGCCAGCTTCCATTTACCTTCTCTAATCATTCTATCACATTCAACAATTCTCCTAGCAGACGCTAACATTAAAGCAAAAGCTAGATCGGCTGTTGTCTCTGTGAGAACTCCAGGTGTATGTACAATATAAATGCCTCGGCTTGTTGCATATTCTACATCTATATGGTCTACACCTACACTCATAGTTCCAATGACTTTTAATCTAGGTGATGCATCCATAACTTCTTTATCAATTTTCTCGTTAAGTGTACAATAGATCGCATCAACATTTACTACATTTTTCAGTATATCTTCTTTTTTTGGAGGTGGCACCTCATCCCGATAAACTACTTCACAATACTGCTTAAGTAATACTAAAGCTACTTCAGGAATAGTCCTAGTAACATAGACTATAGGTTTCATCTTACTTCTCACCTCTCTTTACTCCTAGAGACCTCCTAGCTCTAACATACAACTGTGGCCATTTAGATGCAATCTCTTTCTCAACAACCTTAGCGAGTAGATCACTAATACTAAACCTCGGAATAATATTCTTCCAATAATTTAAAACAGCGCTTGCAATAGGAGAATAAAAAGCTAGCCTTGGCTGCTTCCTTGCACTTTCAATAGCAAGCCTCCAAAACTTCTCGTCAACCTTGCTTGAAGGCGCCGAGCTCTTCTTTACCAATTTTTTCCTTCCCAGCCGACCTCCACTTCTACTATCTCTTGTCTTCTTATTCCCATTAGTCATAGGTATAAGGTAAACCATCCAAGATTAAACTTTTACCATGCTAATCCATCAAAATGAGTAATCCCTTATAGAATGGATTACGTCTAGACCAACTAATCCATTAAAAATGGGATTAGCGAACAATAAAGCATGCCTAACCGAATCCTAATATATAAAATATACTGAGATGACAATGAGAAAACAAGGATTCGGATATCTACTCGAGACAAATCGGTGGGTGTATCGTATGGTTGGAATATTAGTACGTTACGAATTGATTTACTATTGGATCTGTCTCGATGAGTATGGGGCTAAGGTTGGCTAGGGGTATACGGTATAATGTATAAGGTAAACATTTTAACATCTTTTAAACACTCTTTTGTTACTTAGTAATCTATTTATTGAAGTATAATGTTTTGTTTTTTTGATGTGCTGTGGTTTCCGAGAAGGATGTTTTAGAAGCATTGAAAAAGGTTATGGATCCTGAGCTTGGAAAAGATATAGTTAGCTTGAATATGGTTAGAGACCTGAGGGTTGAAGAAGATGGAGTTGTATCTTTTGTTTTAGAACTTACAACTCCTGCATGTCCTCTTAGAAGTGTCTTAGAGAAGAGTGCTAGAGAAGCTGTAGAGAAATTGAGTGGTGTTAAAGAAGTTAAGATAAAGGTCTCTTCTAGAGTACTTCCTTATCCAAGCCAGAAGAGTATATCGGGTGTGAAGAATATAATTGCAATTGCTAGTGGGAAGGGTGGTGTAGGGAAATCTACTGTAGCTGTGAATTTAGCTTTAGCATTAGCATCGAGAAAGGCTAGAGTAGGATTGCTTGATGCAGATATCTATGGACCAACTATACCTAAGATGCTTGATATTATCCGTCCACCCTTCTATGCAGGTGGAGATAGAGTTGAGCCTGCATTATCATATATGGGTGTTAAAGTTATGTCTATAGGGCTTCTCGCACCAGATGATACACCAATAATATGGAGAGGTCCTCTTGTAGGAAAAGCAATAGAAGAAATGTTAAATCAAGTAGATTGGGCTGATATAGACTATTTAATCGTTGATCTCCCACCAGGTACTGGGGATGCCTCGCTTAGCCTTGCTCAAGCAATTCCTCTTACAGGAGTAGTTATCGTTACTACTCCTCAGGATGCAGCTTTAAGAATTGCATTGAAAGCTTTAAGAATGTTCGAGAAGCTTAACGTTGAAGTAGTAGGAATAGTAGAGAATATGAGCTACTTTATCTGCCCAAACTGTGGTTCTAGATTAGAGATCTTCGGGTCTGGGAATGTGTACAAGACATGCCAGGAACTGGAGATTCCTTATCTTGGTGAAATACCCTTATCTCCAGAAGTTAGAGAGAGCGGAGACCTAGGTAGACCAGTAATTATTAGGGACCCAGATTCTCCAGCAAGTAAAGCATTCATAGAGATCGCTGAGAAAATTGCAGGGAGAATAAGCATCCTAATTAGAAACAAGATCGAAGACTCTGATATATCCAAGAAAGAAGACTCTATATAGAATCTATATAACGGGCTCCAACCCTGGAATCTTTATTTTATTATATAGCATATCTAATGCTTTCAACATTGAGTATATCCAGATAAAGTATACTATGGTTATGAAGGCATATGTTTCAAGAGGTCTAAAGGTCTGAGCAGTAATAGATATACCAGTATTCAGGAACTCTCTAACACCTATAACTATTAAAGCTGTGGTACTTTTACCCATCGATGCAAGCTCATTCGACCATGCAGGTATAACAATCCTTAATGCTTGTGGAACAACAACGTATAGAAAGATCTTCCATGTAGGTAGACCGAGTGATAAGGCGGCCATCAGCTGGTCTTTGAAAACTGCTTCCATAGCGCCTTTCAAGTATCCTTTCTGGTAGGCTCCACTATTCAATGCTAAAGTCAATATAGCTGTCAGCATAACATCCATCCTAATACCAGTTATCATTGGGATGGTAAAGTAGAATATGAAGAGTTGAACAATCAATGGTGAACCTCTAAAGAATTCAACATAAACATTTACGATTATCTTAATGATTCTACCTCCGAAAATGTCTCCTAATGCTGCTAAGATACCTAGTATTAATCCTAGACCTACTCCTATGAGAGTTACCTCCACTGTTATTATAAAACCATTTATCAGAAAAGTAGAATAATCAAGCAAGAACAACATCTATGAATTTCTCACCCTAAGATCTTAGCCATAAACTTTCTAGCTCTCTCAGTATTCGGAGACGTAAAGAAGTGGTCTGGGGAGCCGACTTCTAATACTTGACCTTGATCCATGAATATCATTTCATCTGCAACTTCTTTTGCAAAGCGGAGTTCATGGGTTGCTACAAGCATTGTTGTACCTCTATCTGCAAGATCTTTCATCACAGATATAACCTCCCATTTCAATTCTACGTCTAGCGCTGCTGTAGGCTCATCAAAAAGTACTACTTCTGGATCCATAGAGATTGCTCTAGCGATACCAACTCTTTGTTGTTGACCTCCAGAAAGCTGGGCTGGATAATAGTTAACCCAATCCTCCATTCTCACAAGCTTCAATGCTTCATAGGCTTTTCTTCTTGCTTCGGCATCCGATAAACCTGATACATGTTTTAAGCCTAGCATTATATTTCCTAAAGCAGTTAAATGCCTGAAGAGTGAAGGCTCTTGGAAAACGAAACCTATTCTAGCTCTAAGCTTATTCAAGTCCTGTTTAGAAACATAGACATCTACTCCATTAAAGTATACTGAGCCTTTCGTAGGTTTTTCAAGTAAACCTAGGCATCTTAATAATGTTGATTTTCCAGAACCGCTTGGACCAAAAATTACTTTTGTCTCCCCCCTACCTATTCCTAGGGAAACATTGTTTACTGCTATGACTTTTCCGTATGCTTTCATTAATTCTCGGCATTCAAGTATGCTTGTCATAATCCCAGCTCTCTCTTCTTACGGCTGCCCCATTTATCTAAATAATTTGCGACAGGAAAAGTCATGACTACGTATATTATCGCAGAAGAAATATAAGGAAGGATTAACGATCTTTGTGATGCTCTAAGGATATCTGTATGCTTCATTAATTCTATTACCCCGATGATGAATGAATATGCTGAATCTTTTATTAGTAGTGCAATCTCACTACCTAGGCCTGGAACAGCTAAAAACAATGCTTGTGGGAAAATAACATATCTCAATGCTTTTAATTGTGTTAAACCAATTGATATAGCTGCAAGCATCTGTGTCCTCCCTACACTACTAATAGCGCTTCTAAAGATCTGGGATTGATTTGCTCCACTAACTATTCCTAACGAGATTACAGAAGTGAAGAATGGATCTTTAAAGATTGGGAGGAGCGGTCCAAGACCAAAATATAATAGCAGCATTACTGCTAGTACTGGGACAGATCTGAAAAACTTTTCATAACTATCTGAAAAATATCTTAGAGGGGCTATACCATATATTCTCATAAATGCGAGAGATACTCCTAGGCCTAGACCAAGTAAAAAAGATAAGAAGGATATTGCTAAGGTTACTGGGACCGCTTTTAGCAGGAATACTATCTGTTCAACTGGTGTCATTTTGGATTATCAGGTTATCTAACTTGGAGGTGAAGTCCACTTCTTATATAGTTCAGCAACTTTTCCTTCAACTATTAATTCCGAGAGTGCTCCGTTTATTTTAGAGACAAGTTCATCAGAATCTTTGTGAGCTATAAACGCTACTGGCCAGTAAGGTTCACTGAAGATAACAACTAATGGTGTTTCTTCAGTCATTATCCACCATGTAGTTATTGGTGTCTCTGCATAGAGTGCATCAATCCTACCAAGCTTCAAGTCTTCTAAAGCTACTCCGAAATCATCGTAAGACCTAGCAGCATCTGAAGAAATCACCCCTCTCTTAACTAAATCCATTAACTCTGCTTCTTGAGTTGTTCCAGACCCTGTACCTACAATTAGCTTGTAGTCTGCAACTTGCTCAAGTTTCTCAAGTTGAGTTATTCCTAGCTTCTCAGCTTTATCTTTTAGCATTATTAGCTGTGATTCAGTTATAGTATGATATAGAGTGTATTGGACTACTTCTAGTCTTTCAGGAGTTACTGAGAAACCGCTTACTCCTAAGTCTATATCTTTGTGCTCAACTGCTACTATAATCGTAGCAAAATCCATCGTTCTCCAATCTACTTTTAATCCAAGTCTCTCAGCAATTAGTTCCATCAATTCTACTTCAAAACCTATTAGTTTTCCCGTTTTGGGGTCTAGAAACTCGAATGGAGGCCAATCTGGAGATGTCCCGACAATTATTGTCCCTCTCTTTTGAATATTCTCCCAAACTACATCTTTAACAACTCCTGGAACTGTCTTCTCAACTGTTATGGTCTGAGTTATAGTTTGAGCTGCTCCTACGGTTGTAGTAAATGTTCTAGTAACTGTTACTTCTCTAGCAGGTATTAAAAATGGCTCGACAGCCGCTATGGCAGCAAGCACTACGATTATCACAACAAGTATTGCGACTGTTTTGGATATTCCCCCAGTCTTTTCCTGAAGTTCTACTCTCTTACGCATATTATAGTGTTCGTTTTGATAGTTATTAAAAGTTTCTTAGAATACTATTTTTAATTTATTCTTCTTCAACGAAATCCGATATCTTCGGTATACTCAATGGTAGTCCTTTTCTCTTTCTTATCTCTTCTATTACTTTGTCTCTGATTGACGATGGCACGGGCTTCCATGCATAGAATTCTGTGGCCCAGAACGCTTTACCCATGGTTGCTCCACGCATAACCTCGCTTAAGTCGAATGTTTCAGCTGCAGGGATCTCTCCTGAAACTACTGTTATGTATTCTTGTTGAGCAACCTCTAAGACTCTTCCTCTCTTAGATGTTATAACACTTGTTACAGCACCCATCAAGTCTGGGGGAACCTTGGCCTCAATCTTATAAACTGGTTCGAGTAGTATTGGGTTAGCACTTAATATGCTAGCATACATGCTTCTCCAGGTTGCTGGAGCTATCTGTGCATATCCTCGATGGACTGGATCTTCATGTAGCTCAACATTAACTAGTATTGCTTTTATACCACGCATATTCTCGCCAGCTAATGGACCTTCCTGTACGACTCTCTGAAACCCTCCAATAATCATCATCTTACTTTCTTGAAGGTATTGTGCTCCCTTAGTCATATCTACGAGAATGTTTCCCCTAGGGTCGATTGTCCAGATACCTCTAGCCATGTCTGCATCCCATCCATGATCTCTAAGTATTTTAGCTATCTGCTTTCTATCCATTTCATCAAACAACTCTCCCCTTCTAATAAGCTCGACAATCTCTTCTTCAAGTGGTTCGACTTGAATATAGATCCTATTATGTCTATTAGGAGATTTTCCTTCAAAAACTCTACCTTTCTGGATTATGGTTTCTCTATAAAGAATTATTGGCTTACTAGCTACTACTTCAAGCCCAGCTTTAGCTATCCATGTTAAAGCTATTTCTAGATGAAGTGTACCCATACCGCTTATTAGATATTCACCTGTCTCAGGTCTTACGGTAGTTACAAGGGTAGGATCTTCAATACTAAGCTTATTCAAGAAGTCTACGAGCTTCGGAAGGTCTCTACTATGCTTAGGCTCTACAGATATTGTGACAACTGGTTCAGATACATACTTTAAAGATTCAAAAGGTATAGTTTCAACGGTGGCTAAGGTATCTCCTGCTCTAGCTTCTTCTATTCCAAGAAGTGCAGGAATATTTCCTGCAGGTAGGGTTCCAACAATCTCTCTATTTGGACCCATATAGACTGTAACTTGCTGAATCCTCTTCTTGATGTTTCTTCCAACTATTAATATGTAGTCTCCTTCATTTACAGTTCCGCTAAACAATCTCCCCGTAGCGACCACTCCAGCTTGTGGATCAACTTTTACATCTGTAACCGCCAATACTACTGGTCCTTTCTCATCACAACTCCTCATTGCCTCTCCAACCTCATCTTCTATGCTCCCTCTCCATATCTTAGGTATCCTATACATTTGGGCAACATGTGGTGGAGGATGATGTGTTATAACCATCTCAAGTATAGCTTCATGAAGAGGCGTGTTCTCCCTAAGCCATTCTATGTCATTATTTGTAAAGGCTTTAAGGACATCTGAGAATTTTATCCCCTTCTTTTGAGCTTGATGAAGTGTGAATCCCCATCTATCTTTTGCACTACCGATAGCTACGTTGCCTGCTTGAAAACTTACTTTCCACTTCTCTCTATACTCGGGCTCAGCATACATTTCTATTAACTTATTAACTTCTAGAACTATTCTCCCCAAGGTTTCCTGTATCTTTTCAGGGGTGAGTCTAAGTTCTTTGATTAATCTATCAATTTTGTTAATATATAGAACTGGCTTTACCCTCTCTTGGACAGCTTGCCTAATAACGGTCTCAGTCTGCGTCATTACTCCTTCAACAGCATCTACCACGACTACAGCTCCATCTATAGCTCTTAATGCTCTAGTTACTCTACCACTGAAATCTACGTGACCAGGAGTATCTATCATATTTATTACATAGGGTTTACTATCCATCTCATAGTAGAGGGATATATTAGCAGCCTTGATAGTCATCTGCCTTTGTTGTTCCTCTTCAAGGTAGTCTAATGCTAATGCTTTTCCAGCTAATGTCGGAGAAAGTAAACCTGCAGCTGCGAGTAGGCTATCCGTAGTAGTGGTCTTGCCATGGTCAACATGAGCAATAATACCTATGTTGCGGATCTGATCCTTCTGATGGAGTATATCTAAGATTTCTGAGATCTTCTTTACTCTAGGCATCTCCTCTCTTCTCCTTTATTACCAGCTTCTCCCATCTATTTAACGCTACTGATCTAAAGTAGTCAGAGAACTCTAAAAGCGCTAGGCATACACTATAATAGATATAGAGGCTAATATAGGCTATATACTTCATGTAGGGCGACAATGGTCTACCAACGCTCTATTAAATTAAGCTGGAGCCTCATCGTACATGACAAGATAAATTGTCAATTTCACGAATAAAGTATAGATTAAAATTCTTAGAGTTCACTTATACTTTAACTTATCAATCTTACTCGGAAATCATTCAAAAAGTATGTCTCATTATGACCTTGATCTTAGAGTGGAGAGATATCCTACTTAGCTGTAACAATATTTTAGCAGGATCCAGAATATGCAATTAACATAATCCTATGTTGAATATTGGAGGTCAATTCTTTATCCTTAGATATAAATTAGACTTCAATATCCGGTTTTCGCGTCAGAGTCATGTAGTCTGTCCGAGGCGGCACGAATACATCTATTACTAATACTTCCTCGATTGCATGGAATGCATGTTCTTCATTGGCTGGGATGAAGTATGAGTCGCCTTCTGAAACTTCTATCTTATTGTTTCTTGTTGCAAAGAATCCTCTTCCCGAGATAACCAATCCATACTGAGATTGAGGATGACTATGTATGGGTACTTCACCACCTGCCTTAATTTTAAACAACATTAAGAGGCAATTACCATCATAGCTTAAAGGAATTGCAGAAATCTTCTCCCTAATATTTAACCAAGAAGTTTTTCTCCATACTTTAACCATGAG
Organism: Candidatus Geocrenenecus sp. JGI 0000106-J15; assembly: GCA_000405685.1. Taxonomy (GTDB): domain Archaea; phylum Thermoproteota; class Nitrososphaeria_A; order Caldarchaeales; family Wolframiiraptoraceae; genus Geocrenenecus. The sequence continues at coordinate 25,703 of ASPF01000006.1, forward strand.
ATAAATACGAAGGTCTTCAATTAATTAGTCTTTCTCCATTTTCAGCATGGTCTCCAAGAAATATATCTTAGTAAATACTCTAAATTTATTGAGCAATTTGGACAAGCTTGACGTTAATATAAAAATTGCATGTAGATTTTATCAAGAACCAGCAGGATGGGAGAGAATATTCTCAAATTTATCTTCGAAGGGATGGATAAGAATGGAGAGAAGAGCAGTAAAAGATGAATATGAGATTGAATTTACTGGAGAGAGCATCGATGGATTAGAGATCCTACTATCATTGAAAAGTAAGAATGGTTTTCCAGATCTAAAGATGTTCAAGAAACTTATTGAAAACTTACTGACTGATTGCTGGTATATCGATATTTATTATTGTTTTAGAGATATCAACATAGAGAGAGTAGCTAGAGAGCTAGGTTTACATTCTAATTCTAATGAAGTAAAGAGATTAAAGTTTGAAGGCTCTGAAATTCTAGTTGAGACATACCCATCTGTAAGTAAGGTTATAATAAGCCACAGGGTTGATTTAAAAGGAGTTTACTATATTGAGAAAATCTATTCAAAACTTCTCAAGAAGATCTTAACTAGAGAGGTGAGTCAACATTGAGCGAAGATTACAAGCGTTCACATGTATTTGGAATAGATTATGGTACAAGCGATTTTAAGTATGGTCCTATAACAATTGGTGAAGTACCAGAAGTAGTAGAGAATAGAGGCTATTTTATTGAGAAGACCTCTATTATGTCTAGAGTAATGGGTGTAAACAGAGATATCGTAGTCGGCAGGGACCTCCCATTATTCTTAGAATCAAGAGAAGATGTTGCTGAAAGGCTAGTATATCCTATGAGAAATGGTATAGTAGAAAAGAATGATCTAAAAGCTTGGCAAGTAATAAAAGAACTAACTAAGTATGCACTTGAAAACTATACTCCAAGTGACCCAGATTTTAGAGGATTCTATGTTGTTGCAAGTTTAGCAGTCGTAGCCCCTAGATATATGTATGAACAATTATTCGATATATTCGGAGAACTAAATAGTGATAGGATCCTAGTTAGGGGGGCAACGATAATTCCTCAACCTCTAGCTGTAGCTATTGCTCATAAGATCCCAACATGTGTAGTAGTAGAAAGTGGTCATGGTAACACCCAAGTATGCCCAATCTCAATGTATCCAATAAGAAACGCAGTTGTAGCTCTTAATAGAGGTGGAAGCGCCGCCAGCGTCTTAACTTCAGAGATCCTTAAAGACTTAGGATATGGAGACTTGGCTAAAGAAGAGAAACTAGTTAGAAGAGTTAAGGAGCGGATAGGTCTCTTACCTCGACGGCTTGAAGAAGCTGTAGATTTTGCTCGGAAGAATCCAGATAAAGTAAAGAGAGAGATAAAGATAGAAGGTACGAGAATCAAGATAGACTTAGGAGATGAAAGTTGGACAAGATTCTTGATCGGTGAATATACCTTCAACCCTGGGCATGAGATCTTTCAAAGCTATTTTAAGAGAGGTATGCCTAGACCAAGTGACGTAAAGATTGGAGATACTTATTTCTATGGAATGACAGATATGGCTGAAGCTGTAATTCAAGCAGTTGAAAAATGCTCGATTGAGCTTCAACCCCATCTATACTCTAAGATTATTTTATCAGGTGGAAATTTTAACTGGGATAGCCCTAAAGGATTAGAAGAAATCGCAGTAACATCAGATACGAAGATAAAAATTATGTTAAAAGAGAAAGGAATAGAGAATGTTCAAGCAATAGTGGCTAGAGAGCCAACATATTCTGTATGGAGAGGATGCATAGTCTATGGATATGCTGTTCCCTATGATTTTAAGTGGAGATGGGAAAGAATGGAGGGATGGTTAAATTATGCCTAGAAGACCAACAATCGAAGACATAGTATCTAGTCTACTAATAGATGAAGGATTCTATGAAATATCGAGAAATAATGAGATAATAGGAGCAGATAGTCAAATAATTTTATCCGATGGTAGAATAGAGATTGCGGTAAATATTCTAAGTGAAGATTCATGTAGTTCAAGATCTATAATTCATGAAACTCTGATCGAGACCTTGAAACTTAGAAGCAGATATGATAGTGTAATACTTGCAGTGCCGAGAAAATATTTGAAGATTGTTGATCAAGATGTTTTAGCTAAGTATGGGGTGGGATTAATAATCTATGATGTAATGGGTGCAGAAGAAGTTTTACCTCCAAGACTAAGTAATAATAGAAAAGAAAAAATACAAAATATCCAAGACAATCTTAGAGACGTTCATATTAATGAGATCACTCTTCTCCAGTCTGAGATCTCTAGGATAACGAAGATACTTGAAGAAATTGAAGCTAGATTGGATAGATTAGAGAGAGAACAGAGAATACTAACTGATAGAATTAGTGAGTTAGAAAGAAGAAAGTCTCCTACAATTGGTGCAGAAAGGTTAGCCCAGCCTATAAGTAGTAAAGTTGAAGAACGTGAGAATAAGGACAGCCTCCCTTCATATCTTAGAGATAATCCATGGATAGATATACTGTCTAAGAGAGCGTGAATATTCTGAAGATAATAGTTCTAGGATCAGGTTCAATAATTCCAACAAAATATAGGTTCTCAACATCATTTCTAATAGAATATTCCATGGGAAGGATACTCTTAGATATTGGTCCAGGAACTATAGAGAAATTGAGGAGAATGAATGTTCATCCCAACTCTATTGATAGATTATTCATAACCCATTTCCACCTAGACCATACATTAGATCTCCCAGCATTGATAAAAATTAGGATGTTTAATGAACTTGGAGGAGCTAACAAAAACCCTCGAATTCTAGACGTCTATGGTCCAACTGGTTTAATGAGCTTTATAGATAAATTATCTTCTATCAATGGTGTATATGGATATCTCTCAGAGATGATGCGTAATCTAGATTTTCTTAGAATCCATGAGATAGGGGGAGGACTAGTAGAAGATTTAAAGAATCTTAAAGTTTATGCAGCATCTGTAGAGCATTATAATGGTTTAGCATATAGACTTGAAGTAGATAGTGTAACCATAGCGTACTCTGGAGACTCCACCTACGATGAGAGGATGATAAAGCTTGCAGAAAGCGTAGACATCCTCATACATGAATGTTCATTCCCGAAAGAATTACTTCTAGGAAAACATACTTCAGATGAAGAATTAGTAGAGATTGGGAGAAGAACGAAGCCTAAGCTACTCGTTGTAAATCATCTATATCCAGCTTGGGAAGGGAGAGAAGAAGAACTTGAAGATAAACTTAGGAAAGATACTGGATGTAGAGTCTACGTAGTAAAAGATATGGATGTTATATACGTATAACCAAGATACTCTGCCCAGTTAATCGATTATCCGTGATAAACTATAATTTTAAAGAGAAGCTAATCTACATAAAGGCGGTGAAACTTGATCTTAAGTGATTTCGACCTTTGGGCATACATTAAGGGTGGACGTCTGATTATAGAGCCATTTGATGAATCTATAGTTAGAGAGAATGGTGTAGACCTTAGAATAGGTAGGATGGTCGCTAGAATGAAGAAAACCGATAACCCCTTGGACACTAGGAATACAGAGAAGATCGAGGAATTCTATACTCTTGAAGAAAGAGAAGACTTCATCATATGGCCTCATGAACATGTCCTTCTCCATACTCTTGAGTACATCAAGCTTCCAGTAGACTTGATGGGTTTCGTAAACCTGAGGAGTAGCTATGCAAGAGTCGGATTAACTATCCCACCTACGATTATTGATGCAAACTTTGAAGGAGAATTAACTATAGAGCTTGTAGGCGGAGACTTCCCAGTAAAGCTTTACTCTGGGGATAGGTTCCTTCATGTTGTCTTTGCTAAGCTATCCTCTGCTGTAGAGAAGCCATATCAAGGAAGATATCAGGGTCAAAGAGGTGTAAGGCTGCCTTCATTTAAGTAGCTTCTTCAATATACATTAATGGATAGCCTAACTCATCAATCCATCTCAGCCTCGCTTTAACTCTTACATCACCATACTCTACAATGACTATAACATCTAGAGATTCTGGAGTAACTACACCGTAATCATATGGTTCCAGTAGCCCTTTCCTTATTTTTTCAACATTAATCTTTATCTCTGTTCTTACTCTAAAAGGCTGAGATGAGAATGCGTTACTTAAAGCCTTTTCAAGTTCTTCTATTTTTTCTAAGTTTACAGGCATACCTACAAGTTGATGAAAAATTGCTCCAAGAGATATTCCAGCCTCAAATATTGCATGTTCTGTATCAGTCAGTTTTAAGAAATATTTAAGAGCAGATGGATCATGTCTTCTAGAAACCATACATGCTCACTTAGTCAACTAATAGAAAAATATTATTAGAAAGACTATAGATGAAACTCTAAGCGTAATAAAGAAATATTTAACAACCTCCTTTGAAGAAGGTATATTTGGGGACTACTAGAAGTTGAGTATAGCATTGTATAGACCAGATGCGGTGCTTGTCTGGCGTAATGATGAAGTTGTAAAAAGACTAAAATGGTATAGGTCAGTTATGTTGAACAAGACTCCAGCAAAGTTCATGATATTGAAGTCTATTCCCGTAGATGTAGAGCTTGATGAAGCTTCAGATGAAGAATTATGGAAGCATAATGATGAATTACATAGAGAAGCCTTAGAACTATCCAATGAATACTTTGATAAAGGAGCTAGTGTAGATAAATTAAAGATTGTAGAACCTTCATTCCTAGACTTGAAGATCAACCTTGCATACCGTATATTGAAGAAATGCCATTTCTGTGAATGGAGATGCAGCATCAATAGATTAGGTGGACAGGTAGGAGTATGTAAACTTAACCATAGAGGATATGTTTCAAGCTTCTTCCATCATTATGGTGAAGAAGCTCCTCTCATAGGTGTAGAGGGTAAGGGAGGTTCGGGGACGATATTCTTCGCATCATGTACTTTCCACTGCGTATTCTGCCAAAACTGGGATATCTCGCAGCCTATCAGAAGTATTGCCGATGAAGGTGTAGAGTCTGATGCCAGGAGACTTGCAGCTATAGCTAGGAGGCTTAGAATGGATGGGGCTGCAAACATAAACTATGTTGGAGGCGAGCCTACACCTAATCTCCATATAATTCTAGAATCTCTCAAATATCTAGATGTAAATGTTCCAATTCTATGGAATAGTAATATGTATATGAGTGAGGAGGCGATGAGGCTGCTAATAGATGTTGTTGACATATGGTTGCCAGACTTCAAGTATTGGAGTAATGAGTGTGCTAAGAGACTTTCAAAAGTTGGCTCAAAGAAGAGTTACAGAGAAGTAGTAACAAGAAATCATCTAATTGCATCAGAGAATGGTGATATGATTATTAGACATCTTGTACTTCCAAACCATCTTGAATGCGACACAAAACCTATACTTAGATGGATAGCGGAAAATATTGGAAATAAAGTTCTAGTAAATATTATGGAGCAGTATAGACCTGAACATAAAGTATTCTTGAAGCCTGAACTCTATAAAGACATTGCTAGAAGACCATACAGGGAAGAAATACTTGAAGCATACAATTATGCAAAACAACTAGGAATAATCTATGAACCAGTTTCCTAATCTAAGCTCCCCTCTTAGATCCTTCTAGAGAGAATGATTTATTATGAAGTAGTGAATTGAATTATCTATGGATTTTGAAAAATTAAGATCAGATTTTCCACTTCTTTCTCGATATACATATCTTGATACTGCCTCTAGTGGAGCAATGTCGAGACAAGTTCATAGAGCTATAGTTGAATTCATTGATAAATGGTTGTATGAAGGTGAAGATTGGGATAGGGTCATAAAAGACGTAATTGAAGCTCGTAGATTATTTTCCTCAATGGTTAGAGTTAAAGATGATGAGTTAGCGCTTCTTCCAAATACTTCTACAGGATTAATTGCTGCTGCAAGCTCAATAGAGTGGAGAAAAGAATCAAATATAGTAATCGCTGAACACAATTTCCCAACAAATTTTAACGTATTCTCATCTCTGATAAGAAATAGGGTAGTTAGAGAAATTAAAGTTGCAAGATATATTGATGGAAGAATCCCTATAGAAGAATATGAAAAACTGATCGATGAAGATACTTTGCTAGTATCAGTAGACTTGGTAGGATGGCTTACAGGTTATGTAGAAGACTTGAGAACAGTTTCTAAGATAGCTCATGAAAAAGGAGCTCTAGTCTTAAGCGATATCTTTCATGCTGCTGGAGTATTCCCAGTCGATTTAAGAGACCTAGACATCGATATAGCTGTATGCGGATCATACAAGTGGCTTCTAGCACCTAGTGGGGCGGCATTCCTATACATTAAAAAAGAATTACTAGATACCGCCATAACAAATTGCTGGACAGGTTGGTTGGGTGTAAAAGACTCTGTAGTTGAAAGAATGATTGGAGGAGAGTGCAGGTTGTTCGAGAGACCGCTACCTTTACTAGACTCTCAGCCAGCTAGTAGAACCTCAAGATACGAATGGGGTAGCTGGGCTGGACCTACCGTAGTCGGGTTAACAGAATCTCTCAGATTCTTCCAGCAAATCAACATAGAATCAAGCTGGAGAAGAATACAAAAACTTACATCAACTCTAGTTAACGCATTAGCTGATAGAGGTTTCCAAATCTTTTCCCCTCTTGAGAGAGATAGGATGAGCGGGATAGTCAGCCTCTCGACAAGAAAATCATATGAAATTGCTGAAAAACTATCAAGAGATAAAATTATAGTCTCAGCTAGACCAGGAATTCTCAGGATATCCATAGATTTCTACAACAATGAAGAAGATGTGGAAAAGATTACGTATAAGCTTATAGAGATGAGGCAGAATTTACTCTAATCGGACTTAATAATCTTTATCGGGTCTTTCGAGATATCGATCACTGCTGGAGAGATATCTTCTAACAGGAAACTATAGTGGCCCTCTAGACCTTCTACTTCTTTACTTAGGACCTTGTATTGATCATCAACATATAATTCTTTTTCACTATTTCTACATTTATGCATGATCTTGTCACCAGATTTTACATAGTATGCTTCAACATTCTTAGTTTGATTGCATATAAGAATTATCCATCTTCCATCATCTGTATGTTCTGGTAAAAGACCATGGGTTGGGGATGTAGTACCTGGAGACCTATATCCAGCTCTTACTCTACCACATCTTCTACACTTCCAATATTCATAAACTCTAAGTAATGTCTTTCCATCAAAAACGTTTACTATCCCCCCGTAAAGGTATTCATGACTACATTCACTCATATTCTCACTCTTTCTCGAGAACTACTACTTCTACTTTTGCTTTCTTCTTGAATTCTTCAACGTCTTTACTGCCTCCAACTATTGCACCATAATGCATAGGTATCGCAATCTTCGGCTTAAATTCATTTACTGCTTCTGCCGCCTCCTCTGCAGTCATTACAAATGTTCCACTAACAGGTATTAATGCAATATCAACTTTTAAATCTTTCATTTCAGGTATGGAGTCTGTATCTCCAGCATGGTATAGTCTAACTCCACCTACTTCAACTATGTATCCAACCCCTCCAGCCATCTTAGGATGATATACAACGCCAGGCTCTCTAAACTTATTAACATTATATGCAGGAATAACTTTAACGCCTACTCCTGAAATCTCTAGTTCATCCCCAGGCTTCACAAACTTTAACAAGCCTATTTTCAGAGAGCTAATCTGTTTCCTACATGGTTCTGCAGCTATAATCTCTGTATCTATAGTAGCTATTTTTCTTATGTCATCTAGGCTAAGATGATCAAAATGCTCATGTGAGATAAATATGTGTGTTGCTTTCTCTTTCGGCTTTATCTTATAAGGGTCAAAGTATATCTTCTTATCAGAATGTTTGACATAAAAAGAATCATGCCCGAGCCAGCTAATTTCAACCCCTTGATACACATATGGCATATACTAATATTCAACTTAGTTTCTTAAAAAACTTCCTAATCTACTAGTACAAAATGCAGACTCTGTACTAAATTAATCGATTAATCAATTGAGAAGGGGAAATGGAGATACTTAAATATATGAGATGGCTAAACCAGTTATAATGTATAGAAATGATGATTGACGTTCATTGCCATCTCACAGATAATATCTTCCAAGATAGGCTTAACCAAATACTAGATGAAGCAAAGAATATAGGAGTACATGCATTTATCAGTTCAAGTCTTGGAGTTAAAGATTCAATAAAGCTTCTCGAGTTAAGTGATTATAAAACTATCTATCCCTCGATCGGTCTTATGCCATATAAACTGGAAGATTATGGAGAAGTAATAAAATTGATCGAAAAGAACTCAAATAAGATAATTGCAGTTGGTGAAGTAGGATTGGACTACCATCCTTCCACGAATGTTGATAAGACTTTACAGGAGAAAGTCTTCGTAGAGTTCATTGAGCTTGCTAAAAGACTCAACCTACCATTGATAATCCATTCTAGATCCGCTGGAAAATACGCTCTTCAAATACTGTTTAAGTATAATGCTGAGAGAATAATTATGCATGCTTTTGATGGTTCAGCATCTCAGGCTGAAGAAGGAGTAAAGAAAGGATACTACTTTAGCATCCCACCATCAATCGCTAGAAGTCAACAAAAGCAAAAAATGGTGAAAAGATTACCGATCGAGAACCTCCTTCTAGAATCTGATGCACCCGCTCTATCGCCGATACCAGGAGAAATCAATAAACCATCAAACATAAAGATTTCGGCAGAATGGATAAGTAGGTTAAAATCTATCCCTATCGATAAAGTTGAAGAAGAAACGACGGAAAACGCACAATCTATATTTAGGATAAGAATACTCTAGCATGTTTTATGAACGCTGGACTTGGTCACAACGTTTTAACACCATCATCAAGAATAGATATGATGGAGATCCTCTTCTAGAGACGGATACTCAAATCCAAACGATTTGAGATAAAGGGTTCTTCACTCTTTAAATTAAGTTGATGATCTAAGAAATAGAATAACATATTCATATCGAAATCTCTCTTCCTCAAATAGATTTCGAGACATATGCGTAACTCTACTATCTAATCATAAATTCTTAATGACATTATCTAAATCATCGCATTGTAATTACTTCTTGAAATAGAAAGGAAAGACTAATAGGTTGGAATAAGATTAAAGTCTCAGGTGAACTAAATGAGTCTGACAACAGTTGCGACACTTCCATGGGTTGAGAAATATAGACCTAAAACATTAAATGATGTAGTCAACCAAGAAGAAGTAATTACAAGTTTAAAGAATATCTTAAAAACAAAGGCTGTTCCACATATGCTTTTCGCAGGCCCGCCAGGAGTAGGCAAAACAGCAACAGCACATGCTTTCGCAAGAGACTTGTACGGACCAAACTACATAGAGGATGGATGGTTTGTAGAGATTAATGCAAGCGATGAAAGAGGGATTCAAACTATTAGAGATAAGGTTAAGATGTTTGCTCGTCAGATCCCAATGGGGGGAGAGATTAGTTTTAAGATACTATTGCTTGATGAAAGTGATCAGCTGACAGACGATGCTCAACATGCTTTTAGAAGGGTTATGGAACAATATTCTAGTACCTGTAGATTTATCTTGGCCGCTAACTATAGTAATAAGATTATTGAACCTATACAGAGTAGATGTGCAGTTTTCAGGTTTAGGCCATTGCTTAAGAAAGATGTTATTGGAAGAATAAAATGGATAGCTGAAAAGGAGAAGCTTGAAGTAGACGATGCAGCTCTAGAAACCATATACGAATTCAGTGAAGGAGATATGAGAAGAGCGATAAACATTCTCCAGGCATCCGCTTCTATTACTAGTAAAATAGATGAGAAGACGGTCTACTATATCTTAGGATACGTAAGTAGAGGAGAGATTAGAAAGATACTGGAATTAGCGATGAGTGGAAACTTTACACAAGCAAGAGATGAATTAAGAAAACTAATCTACGTTCAGGGACTGGCAGGTTCAGATATAGTTTCAGCGATATACCGTGAACTATTCTATCTAGATCTAGCTGAAGAAGATAAACTTGAACTAATCGACTTACTTGGAGAAGTAGATTACAGGATAGCTGAAGGAGGAACGGAAGAAGTCCAGCTCATGGCCTTCTTAGCAAGACTTGCAGCTAAGTCAAGAAAGAAGATGAATATAGGGAGATAGGGATGCCCCAGCTCTGGACGGAAAAATATAGACCAAAAAAGGTAGCTGAGGTAGTCGGTAACCAAGACTCAGTGAAAACCTTCATTGAATGGATGAAGAGCTGGGAGATGGGAAAACCTTCTAAGAAGGCTGCACTACTTTATGGACCTGCAGGGGTAGGTAAGACAAGCTTAGTATTAGCTTATGGGAGAGAATATGGATATGATGTAATTGAAGTTAACGCTAGCGATTGGAGAAATGAAGAGAAGATGAAATCGATAGTCGGAGAATCATCTCAATATGCTTCATTGGATGGATACTCGAGAAAGATAATACTAGTAGATGAAGTAGATGGGATAGCAGGTAGAGAAGATGCTGGAGGAATATTAGCTTTAAGAAAGATAATTAGTGAAACAAGAGTACCCATAGTGATGGTTGCAAATAATCCATGGGATCAGAAACTAGCATCTATTAGAGAGCAATCATTAATAATAGAATTCAAGAGACTAAGTAAGACTGCACTTATTAAGAGGTTAAGAGAAATCTGTGAAAAAGAAGGGATAAATGTTTCAGACGAACTATTGAGCAAGCTTGCGGAGAGGTCAGAAGGAGACTTGAGGTCAGCTGTAATGGATTTACAGGCAGTTGCAGCTGGAAAAAATACTCTTACTGAAAAAGACTTAGAAGTGTTAGGAGAGAGAAATAGGGTTAGAGAAATATTTGAAGCTTTAAGATACATCTTCTATGCGAAATCTATTAGAGGTGCTAGAGCTGCTATAGAAGGCTTAGAGCTTGAGCCTAAGACAATCTATACTTGGGTACTTGATAATGCTCCTACACAAATAACCGATCTAGATGAGCTAGCTGAAGCTTTTGATTTACTTGCAAGAGCTGACATATATTTTGCGAGGATAGAGAAGCTTCAAATGTGGAGATTGATGAAATATGCTATTCCATTAATGACTGGAGGGGTTGCAGTAGCGAGAAGAACACCACCTAAGGGTTTTCAGAAATTTACTTTCCCCCATAAGATTAGACTCCTCCAACAATATAAGAATGAAAGAGAGATTAGACAGAGTATAGCAATGAAGATTGCATCTAAGCTTCATCTTTCAAAATATAAAGCAAGCAAGGATGTGCTCCCCTACATCGGCTTCCTAATATCCCGTACATATGGATCAAAACCTAGAATAACTGAATACTTTGAATTTACAATAGAAGAGGTTGAATACTTAAATAAAATATATGGTAGAGTAGAAGAAGAGAAAACTGAGATTAAAGATGTAAAAGTGGAGAAACCTGTAAAGCATTCTAGAAGAAAGTCTCGATAAAATAGAAAATGCTTGAAAATTATTGTTTAGTTTTTCACCTTTCTTAGTATTTTGTTTGTTTACTTGGTAGAAGAGGTTTTAGCTCCTTCTTTAATATGGATGTAGGTATGCCTGGTAGAGAAATGTAGGATTTCCTACCTTTAGAACCTTCACTTATAACTCTTATCTTGATTATCCCAAGGTCATCAAGGACTTGTAGTGCCTCCCAGAAACTTGTATATGATTTAGGTTCAACGCCGTATTCTTCACAAACCATTTTATAATAATCATTTAGCATACTTGAAGTAACATATGCAGACTTTTCAACTTCTAAAGCCTGAGCTAAAGCTAATAGTATAAGCTTAGAATGTTGTTCAAGAAACTCTAAGTGTTCTCTCCTTATGGTGGGGTAAACGCTTGCAGCAGCTTTCCTTACGTGTTCAGGAGCGACTTGAGAAGCATTCTCAGCCTCAGCATATTTTCCAGCCCTCCATAATATGTCTAAAGCATATCTAGCATCTCCTCTCTCACCTGCAATATCTGCAATCAAGTGTACTGCATCTTCCATTACTACATCTGGTCTAAAAGCTAGAGCTGCTCTATATTTTATAATATCATATAGTTGGGTATAATCATATTCTCTTAGATGGATGATGTTTCCTAGAAGACTGCTCCTTGTACTTGCATCAAGTGTATCAAGTATCTCAAGATTTCTGAATATGAATATAGTAGATATTCTCGGAATCTTTGATCTTTCTTCTCCTACTCTAGAGAATAGGTAAAATGGTTCAGAACCTTCTTCTCTTAAAAGCATCTCAACCTCGTCTAGGACTAAGATAGCATAAGATCCTTTATAATCGAGGTAATCTAGAAATTTATGGAAGAGCTCTTCATTTGACAGCCCCCTCTCAGGTAGTCTAGCCTTTAATTGCTCTATCAGCTTCCTCAACACCGAGAAGGCAGTTCTACTTATCCTACAATTTACATATAGAAACTTTAAGTCGACTCCTTTCTTTAAAGCTTCTGAAATAGCTTTCTGCCCAAATAATTTCACCAGTGCACTCTTACCTGTGCCGACAGATCCCGAAACAATAACTCTAGTAGATATCGATGGTGATCCATCAATAATACTACTGAAAAATATCTTTAACATGTTCAGCTCATTTTCACGATGTGGAAGATTGGGGGGAACATACTCTGGTGAAAGCTTTTCTTCATCTTTGAATATCTTCATCACTATAATGTAGTTGAAAACGGATACATATAAGTTAAGCTGATGTCAACAGCACCTTAGTGAGGTCTTCTACTTGGTTAGATATTTCCACGATAAGATTATGCCTACTGTTGTTAGAAGTATAGCGAAGACTGTTAGATATGTGAAATCTATTAGTAGAGTTGCGTAGTTCGTTTGATAGATCGTGAGTTGGCGGAGAGCATCTGTGATATAGCTTACAGGATTTATGGATGCGATACCTTGAAGCCATTCAGGCATCATCCTAGTTGGAAAGAATGCATTGCTAGTAAACATTAATGGTAGATTGAATAGGTTTACTACCGCCATCTGTGTCTCATGTCTTGTAGATCTTAGAGCAAAAGCTAGGAAGAGCGATGATATACCCATTGAGAAGAGGAAGATCGCTAGATAGATTGCTAGTATATTTAGTAAACTAAACGTTGAACTAAATCTTATCCCTAAGATTGCCGCTAAACCAAGAATTATAGTAGATTGGAAGATTGAACGTAAAGCTGCATTAAAGACTTTAGACAACACTATTGCCGACCTCGGAACAGGTGTACTTAACACCTTATATAGAAATCCAAGTCTTCTATCCCATACGATAGACATACTAGAGAAGGTTGAGGTAAATATTGTTAGCATAGAGATCATTCCTACAGCTAGATAACTAAAGTAGTCGGAGACACCGAAGGTCGACTCCATTGCTTTCAGACTAATTGTTGGGAAGATACTTCTAAGATTTTCGGAGAGTACAAAACTTGGTATGGTTACTACTCCATCGATCTGTGGGTTCAATAGGTTGCCAGGTATTCTTATATCTGGGATATTTATCTCGTTCAATGTACTAGTAGATAAGATTGCTCCAATATTCATTGATTTCCCGAATAGGGTCATCCATATAATTGGTTGTATTATGGCCATGAATAGTATCAGTGGTTCCTTCATCCATTTTTTAAGCTCTCTACTTGTTAAACCCCAGAATCCCTGAAGCATTGCCTTAAACTTAACTCCATCATTTGACTCTAACATCATCTTCTCGCCCTCCTTAATGTAATTCTTTGTGACATTATTGTTTCTCGAGCCTCTTCTGAATCTCTCATAGCCCTACCAGTATATGTTAAGAAGACCTCATCTAATGTTGGCTTACTTATCGACAACTTTACAACATGATATCCTTTCTTGCTAAGATTATCGATAATTAAAGGGGCTACTATCTCTCCATTCTCTAGTCTCACTATGTATGACCTATCACTTCTCTTTTTAACTTCTTTTACATATTCTATTCTATTGATTAAGTTCGTAACATCATCTTCCTCCAAGATTATGATCTCCATAATATCGCTACCTATTGAGTTCTTTAACTCTTGAGGCGTACCCGTAATCACGATCTTTCCATGATCAATTATAGCTATTTTATCACATAAATTATCTGCTTCCTCCATGTAATGGGTAGTCATAAGTATAGTCATATCATATTCTTCTTTCAATTTCTTAATATAGTTCCATATAGCCGATCTAGTTTGAACATCTAAACCTAGAGTAGGCTCATCTAAGAATAATACTTTAGGCCTGTTGATGAGACCGCATGCAAGCTCTAGTCTCCTCCTCATCCCTCCAGAATATGTCTCAACCTTCTTATCCTTGAACCTCGTTAACTCCATAAGCTCTAGAAGCTCCATAGCCCGCTTCTTTGACGTATCTCTAGGTATTCCATATAAGTCTCCACATAGAATTATGTTCTCGTATCCTGTAAGGTCTTCATCGGCTGTGTATTCTTGTGGAACAACACCGATCGATCTTCTCACAATACTTGCATGTTTAACCACATCGTATCCCATTATGAATGCTCTGCCTTCCGTAGGTTTTAAGACAGTAGTCAACATATTGATAGTGGTTGTTTTACCTGCACCATTAGGACCGAGTAAGCCGAAGATCTCGCCTCTCTTAACATTGAAGGAAACATGATCTACAGCTACCAAGCTTCCATTAAAAATCTTGGTTAAGTTTTCAACTACTATAACATCCTGATTCATCTTTTTCCCCCTCCATTTCCTTCTCTAATTCTTCAAGTCTGGAAGTTGCATCTTTCAAGATCGTGATAGCTGATTCGACATATTCTTTATTATCTTTTTCACGTATCTTAGCTTCAAGTTTAAAGAATGCTTGCATGAAGTTTTTTAATGCATTAATTAGCTCCTGTCTATCATCTCTGGATGTCTTATAGAAAGCTAAGTCTAGAAAGTAAGGTGCAAATAGTTTACAAGATCTAGCCATGAATGCTTTAACCTTTCTTTGTTCTTCAAGGAGTTTCATACCTTTTTCTGTTAGAGTATATTTCTTTGTACTTGTTTCATCGCTTTGAGTTTCTTTTATGTAACCTCTACTCTTTAACCACTCAAGCAGTGGATAAATCGAGCCAGGGCTAGGTCTCCATAAACCGCCACTATGTTCTTCCACCAAATCCATTATTTCAGAACCAGATCTAGGTTCTTCAGATAATAATTCTAATACGTAGTATCTGAGTAATCCCTTAGGAGCGACAGCCATATGCTTCATCCAGTGTTTACGTCTAGCATGGTTTAGTAGAGGCCACATTTCTTTATCGATTTCGATATCTTCATCAATATATTTAAGCCTATTTCTTCTTCAAGATTTTAGGTTTTAGGGAAATCTAAAATTTAGAAAACAGATTAATCGATAGAAGTAGGAGTCTCAATTCTAACCCCGGTTAGTGGAATACATTCTACAACATCTTTAAAATCGTTATGCTGGACAATGTAGACACCGTATTCATTAACGATACATAATTCTTCTGAGCCACCTCTTATTTTATCGAATAAGCATATTGTATTTGATCTATTATCTAAGATCTTTACTTTTTCAAGATCTTTTAAAGCACTTACTATGACTACTTTATTCACTGTACAGTAAGCATTGAAAGTCTTCTCTATAGAATAGAATGGAATGGTTCTACTTAGATAAGTAATATAGAAGTGAAGTACAATCGAGGCAATGATGATCAATGCTATACCTATCAAGAATAAACCTATTTTAGCGAAATCTCTTAGAGAAGAATCTGCAAACACCTTACCCATCAACTTGAAATCCAGCTTTGGCCTTACTTAAATCTTATTAAGAGTGATGAACTGTGTAGTCTTGAGAAGAGAGGCGGCAATAGACATACTCTAGCTTAGATTTCTTCTCAAATCTTAAGTGAATCAGATGATCCTCAATGAAAAATTACTTAAACAAGTATGAAGATTTGTTTAATCTAAAAACAAATAAAGATGTTTGTCATGTCTTAATGTTGTCATGAGAGTTGTTGGGATCGACCCTGGAACTAAGAGTTTTGATATATTTGGGCTAGAAGACGAAAAGATCTTCTTAGACGAATCTATACCGACTGAAGAGATAGATAGAGATCCTGATAGATTGGTGAAGCTACTTCTAGATGTAGTACCTATAGATGTCGTAGTCGGTCCATCTGGATATGGTATCTCGTTAAAACATATCTCTCAAATAACGAATGAAGACCTCTTCCAGATCGTTCTCGTTAAGGATGATGATGTAGGATTAGCTGTCCTTACTGGACTAGTAAAACTAATAAAAAAGATGAAAGACACTAAGTTAAACATTTATCTAATACCTGGTGTTATACATCTTCCAACAATTCCAGATTATAGAAAGTTAAACGCAATTGATATGGGCACAGCTGATAAACTATGTTGTGCAGTTCTAGCAGTCTATGATTATTCAAGAAGACATGGAATCACATATGATGAGGTTTCATTAATCTTAGTAGAGGTTGGTTTTGGATTTAATGCGGGGATAGCGATAGAGAAGGGTAGAATAGTTGATGGAATAGGTGGAAGTAAGGCAGGCTTAGGTTTCTTAACATGTGGAGGTCTAGATATGGAGGTAGCATATCTCTTAGGCTCATTCAGTAAGAACATCTTATTTACTGGAGGAGTGAAGACGATAATCGGTGATGATAAACTTACACCTGAAGATTTCCCAAAGGTAGCCATGATAAACGAGAGGGCTAATCTAGCCTGGGAAGCATTCATGGAAGGCATAGAGAAAATGGTTAGAGCGTTAAAGACTTCAGTTAAGAACCCTAAAGCAGTAATTCTCTCAGGAAGATTAAGTAATATTCCTGAAATCTATAAAGAATTAGAGAATAGACTTTCAGAAATAGCTAAAGTTGAAAAGCTTGAAGGCTTCCATGCAAGAGCTAAAGCCGCTGCACAAGGAGCAGCCTTAATTGCAGATGGATTAGCTGGGGGGAGAACAAGTAAACTAATAGAACATATGAAGATAACCGAAGCAAGTGGAACAGTCTTAGACCATGTATACATTGGAGACATAAGAAGTAAATATCTTCGGAAGTAGAAAATTAGTAAACCTAGACGTAATTAAAGTTTCAACTATTGTTAGATAAAGTATGTATGCGGCCGCCGGGATTTGAACCCGGGACCACTGGCTCTCTTCATACTCTATAGCATTCGGAAGGCCAGTGTCCTTCCAGACTAGACTACGGCCGCTATATATCATTAGTATCTAGGTCGTATTTTTGCTTAACTTTAAGTTTTTCCCCAGTTTTAAGTCATTTCAAAGTACTTCATAGCAGATTATCCTTGTCTACTCCATTTTCAGCCAAGTCTCTCTTAAATAAATTCAACCAGTTACAGCTATGTTATAGAGAAGATGGGGGTCGAAGCCATAGTAGAATCGTTTAGGAAGCAGCTTGAGCTTGTTAAGTTAGAGTATGATAACGCTGAGAAGAAGGTTGTCTTATTGAAGGATGTTCAGAGGCTTGCTCTTCCAGGTCAAGTATTTGAAAATTTAAGGAGAGGGACTACGCTAATGATTAGTAAGTGGGCGGCAGCTAGACTCCATGAGGCAGGTATAGTTGAGTATGGAGATAAGGTTATAGATTTGAAGAGTTTAATACAACTAGAATGGAAGGAAAAGAATAATCCTGGGGAACTACAAGAGTTACCAAGATTTTTCTATTTAATGATAAAAGAAGAAGGGGATAAACTTGACCAGAATATAAAGAACATCATAGTAGATATAATCTCATTGAGGCTGAACAAGATACTTGGACTTGCTTCTAAAAGAATTGATACAAGCTTAGTTGAGAATCTTACAAGAGAAGAAGGGCTCTTCTATGACGTAATTAGAAGCATAATTGATGAATGGTTGAGATCTATCTCGCCAGTAGGGATGAGGGAAAAATGAGTAGTATAACAAATATGGAAGATAAGATCGTGGAATTCTTTAAACAAGAAAAATACCGTTCTATAATAGCGAGATCTGCAGCTCAAAGATTAACAAGCATAGCTTTAGATTTTAATGACTTAATCATCTTTGATGAAGAACTAAGCCACCTAATTGTAAATGAACCTTTAAAGTATCTACCTTTACTTGAGAAAGCAGCATGGAATCAACTAAGAATAGAAGACCAAGAGTATGCAGGTCAAGTTAAAGAATTCAGAGTAAGAATCTACAACCTTCCTGAAGTAATCTTAATCAGAGATATTAGAGCATCTAATCTTAGAAAGCTTATCGCTATAGATGGACTAGTTGTGAGAGCTAGCTCTGTTAAACCAATAATAAAGACTGCTATCTTTAGATGTAGAGCATGCGGCGTAGAGCAGTCTATCCCGCAAGATGGGCAAAGACTAATACTGCCTGAATCATGTAACAGCATTAAATGTAGGGGAAGAAGACAGAGATTCGACTTAATAGAAGAGAAGAGTGAATACTATGACTACCAAGTAGTTGGAGTTCAAGAGAAGCCTGAAGACCTACCACCTGGACAGCTACCAAGAAGCATAGACGTAGGGCTGAAAGGAGACTTAGTAGACAAAGCTAGACCAGGTGATAGAGTAATCATAACAGGAATACTATATGCAGTTCAAGAGAGGACAGTTGAAGCACCATTAAAGACTTCTAAAATGTATTTAGAGGCTACAAGCATAGAAACAGCAAGCAAGGAGCCTGAAGCCCTCCAAATAACCCCTGAAGAAGAGAAAATGTTTAAAGAAATGGCCCGTGCTCCAGATATACATCAGAAACTAATAGAGAGCATTGCTCCATCCATCTACGGTCTTGAACATATCAAGAAAGCAATAATGCTACTACTCTTCGGAGGAAGAACAAAACAATTTCCAGATGGTGTAAAAGTAAGAGGAGATATACATGTCTTACTGGTCGGAGATCCAGGAACAGGAAAGAGCCAACTACTAAGATATGCTGCACAGATTGCACCTCGAGGTCTCTACACTTCTGGAAGAGGCTCTACCGCTGCAGGTCTCACCGCCGCAGTAATACGGGATAAAGGAGGAAACATGATACTGGAGGCTGGTGCACTAGTTCTTGCAGATATGGGTGTCTGCTGTATTGATGAAATAGAAAAAATGAGACCTGAAGATAGAGTTGCTATACATGAATCGATGGCGCAGCAGACTGTTAGTATAGCTAAGGGTGGGATCGTCGCTACTCTTAATGCTAGAACGTCTATACTTGCTGCAGCAAACCCTGAGCTTGGAAGATATAATCCATATGAATCATTTACTGTTAATGTTAACCTTCCTATCACGATCTTGTCTAGATTCGACTTGATATTTGTTCTTAGAGATGAACCTATCCCAGAGCATGACCAGAAAATCGCTACACATATTCTCAGCTTACAAAGCAAGTCTACGCCACCTTCTGAGCCTCTGATAAAACCTGAGATACTGAGGAAATATATTGCATATGCTAAGAGAATTCAGCCTGAATTAACTCCCCGTGCAGCAAAACTCTTAGAGAATTTTTACCTCCAAATGAGAAGCATATATCAGCAAACCTCAACTATAGCTATTACAGCCCGCCAATTAGAATCCTTAATCCGGCTGGCTGAAGCTAGAGCTAGAGTAGCCTTAAGAGATTATGTTACAGAAGAAGATGCAATGGATGTTATTGATTTAATGAAGAAGAGTTTATCAGAAGTAGGTATAGATGTCGAGACAGGGAAACCAGACATAGATGTCATAATGACTGGAAAACCTAAAAGCATTAGAGATAAGTTTAGCATTGTTTTAAAGATCGTTGGAGAGATCCAAGATAAGAAAGGATATGTTGAAGATGCTGAACTTAGAGAAGCCTTAAGAGAATATGGAATAGACGATCAAGAGATCAGGATGATTCTAAATAGACTACTAAGTGATGGAAAATTATTCACTCCTAAACCAGGAATATATAGGCTGACATAGTTTATGCAGGCAAGTGATTGAATATTTTTCTAAATCTGCATAATCATCTCTAATATGATCTTATCCACCATGAAGGTATTAATATGGTTTTATAGAAGTGGAAGAATGAGAAATAATTTATCTGCTAATGCCTGCTTTTATAGTTAGGAGGATGGCGTTGAACATAAGAGATTTACCTATCCCCCAATACGTTGTAGAGAATCTGGTCAAGAAGAATATTAGCCAGCTATACCCTCCTCAGATTGAAGCTATTAAAGCAGGTATACTTAAGGGAGAGAATATCATCCTTTCTACTCCAACTGCATCAGGTAAGACCTTAGCAGCCTTATTAACAGCTTCTCTTCATCTCACTCGAGGAGGTAAAGTCCTCTATCTCGTACCTTTGAGAGCTCTAGCCTCAGAGAAGATAGCAGAGATTAATGAGATCTTATGTAGTGGCTCAAACTTTAAAGCAGCTATATCTACTGGCGATTATGACTCCTCGGATCCATGGCTGCAAGCATACGATGTCATCGTATCAACAAATGAGAAAGCTGATAGTCTTTTAAGACATGGTGCTCAATGGATTAGAGATATATCGTTGGTAATCCTTGATGAACTCCATCTAATAAGAGATAGTGAACGTGGCCCAACACTTGAGATGGTGATTACCAGACTTAAAAGAACGTTACCAAAAGCCCAATACATAGGATTGAGTGCAACTATAAGCAATGCTGGAGATCTCGGTAAATGGTTGAACGCAAAGGTAATCCAGCTAGATTGGAGACCAGTCCCATTGAAAGAAGGTATACTATCGGACTCTAAAATAGAATTCAAAGATGGAGAAGTCAGAGAATTAAAAATCCTCCATAAAAATATCGTAGTAAATGCTGTGTTAAATATAGTTGAAGAAGGTGGTCAAGCTTTAGTCTTTGCTTCTACAAGAAAGAAGGCAGAAGATTATGCATTAAAGATAGCTCAAGCATTCATTGAGAGGCTTGATACAATATCATGGGAAGAAAGAGATAGACTAAGAGAGTATGCGACAGAATTACTAGTAGAAGAAAGAAGTAGCTTTATAGAGAACCTGGCTAGACTTGTAGAAGCAGGAGCAGCATTTCATCATGCTGGATTATCTTCTCATCATAGAAGGATAATTGAGGAAGCTTTCAGAAATAGATTCTTGAAGGCTGTGGTTGCTACTCCCACCTTGGCAGCAGGAGTAAATCTACCTGCGAGAATGGTCCTGATAACTGAGGTGAAAAGATATATTTCAGGATACGGATACCAGAAGATTCCAGTAATAGAGTATAAGCAATTCTGTGGTAGAGCTGGTAGACCTTTATACGATGAAATCGGATATGCTTTAACGGTTTCTCGGACAAATGAAGAAAAAGAATACATTATTCAGGAATATATTAATGGAGAATTAGAAAAGATCGTCTCTAGACTATCTTCAGAAAAACATCTGAGAACTCATGTCTTATCAATAATATCTTCAGCTGAAGTTGATAGTATTCCTAGTTTATTAGATTTTTTTGAAGAAACGTATCTTGGTCAACTCTATGGATCAAAGAGTGTAAGAAGCAAGATAGAGTCAACTATAGAATTCTTAAAGTTATACGGGTTCATTGAGGTTAATGGTCGGTCTCTGAAGGCTACAAAGCTTGGAGTAAGAGTTTCTCAGTTATATATTGATCCTCTAACAGCTAAGATACTGTTAGAAAACTTTAGAGAAGCACCTCCTACCTCCAATACATTTGGCATGTTACACTTGATTGCTTTAACCCCTGAGATACCTAGAATACCTATGAAGAGATTAAGTATTTCACTACTTGAAGAATATCTTGAAAAGAATAAAGACTGGATGATTGTACCACCGTCGGACCCTGATGATGCATGTTACGATGAATACTTAGATGCAGTTAGATTGGCCATGGTACTGGAAGGATGGATTGAGGAATTACCTGAAGCTGAACTCTATGAAAGATTTGGTGTACAACCTGGAGACATGGCCGCTTTAAGAGAAACCGCTGAGTGGATTGCTTACTCCGCATCACAGATAGCTAAGGTTTCTGGAATCACGAGGTTCATCATACCCTTCGAGAAGCTTACTGAAAGGATAAAGTATGGTGTTAAAGAGGAACTTATACCTCTCACTAGACTGAAGGGTATAGGGAGGGTGAGGGCAAGAGCTCTCTACAGAGCTGGATATACATCTATCGAGAAGCTGAGATCTGCTACAATTGAAGATTTGACAAGAATATTGGGGATAGGTAGAAAGACGGCGGAGAAGATCTTAGAACAAGTTTAAGCATAAAAGATAGATACCTACGTCTGATTTAATCTTCTATAGAATTCATATACTGATTTCTCTTGGTTCTGCTCTATTGATCCTGGTCTAATCTTTCTAACAAAACTTATTGCATCTTCAGGTGTAATGCTCTTCTTAGCTATAATATAAGAAGCCAGTATGACTCCTGTTCTACCCAGACCAGCAGCACAATGTACGAGTACCCTGCCTCCAGCCTTAACTTCTTTCATTATCTCCTTAATGATCTTCTCTATTGTTTCTACGCTTGGTGCTGAATGATCTTTGATTGGAACATGGATATACTTAAAATTGAGAACCTCTATCCATTCATCGGGCAAGGGTGATTCGGTTAACGATATAATCATTGAGATACCTTTTTCCTTCACCCATTTAACCTGCTCGAAGCTAGTAGGTCTACCAGAGCCTGAAACATATTCATCTATCCAACCAAAGCGATGCGGCATATCTTGAAAGATCCCTCGAATCCTCCTAAATATCTCTCCGCCCAAACTCATAGAAAATATTCAGAAGCTCGTATTAATATACAATATTATTTTTTATACATGAATATATGCAGGAAATACTTTTCATTTAGCTTTAATATCTATTATTCAGAATGACAGAGCTTCTTTACCTAGGAGATTGTTATATTAGTAGATTCGAAGCAGTAGTAAGAGATGTAACAAGCGAGGGTGTAATACTTGATAGAACCGCCTTCTACCCTGTAGGCGGTGGTCAGCCAAGCGATACAGGCTGGATAGAATGGGGCCAGCATCGATCACAAGTAACACATGTCATAAAGAAGGATGAAGATGTATATCATGTACTAAGTGGAGAGTTGCCTAGTAGAGGAATGGTAGTAAGGGGAATCATAGACTGGGAAAAGAGGTATAAGTATATGCGATATCATACTGCAATACATATCCTTGCAGGAGTCGTATATTATCTATACAATTCAACTATTACGGGAAGCCAGATCAGTGAAGATAAGGCTAGGATAGATTTTACCTTAGAAGATCTGAGTAAAGATAAAGTCGATAGAATAGAGTATGAAGCTAATAAAATTGTTGATGAAGCTAGAAATGTTAAGATAAAATTTATATCTAGAGAAGAGTTAATAAGCAATCCTCAGTTAATCCGTATAAAACCTGAACTCATACCGAATCTTCCCTCTTTGAGAATAATTGAGATAGAAGGTTTCGATGCTCAACTAGATGGTGGAACACATGTATCGAATACTAAAGAGGTTGGGAAGATAAAGATATTGAAGACCATCAATAAGGGAAGGTTCAATAAGAGATTGGAAATAGTCTTAATGTAAATCTGTGGAGAGATAATATATGAAGCTACTTGCAGGTCCAGCATCTATCGAGATTGCTTACAAGATATCAAGTATGATGAAAGCTGATCTAATCGAAGTTGAACATAAATTCTTCCCCGACCATGAAAACTATATTAGAGTAAAAAAAGCTGTAAGAGGAGAAGATATAGTCGTTGTACAGGGTATGCATCCACCTCAAGACACACATATAATACAGACATTTTTCCTAATTGATGCATTAATAGATCTAGGTGCAAACTCAGTTGAACTAGTCTCACCTTATCTTGCTTATACTAGACAAGATAAGAGGTTTCTAGATGGTGAAGCCATAAGCTTCATGACATTATTAAAGATACTCAAGAATCTCGGATTAAGAAAAACATATACAGTAAATATACATTGTCCATGGCTTATTCCAGAATCTCCTATTCCTATTATAGATTTACGGGGAGAAAAACCCTTAGCTGTCTATATCCATGAACATAACTTCAGCAACCCAATCGTAGTCTCTGTTGGGAAGAAGGGGCTTGATATGGCCAAAATGGTTGCAGAATACCTAGGAGTAGAGTATACGGCAGCTCAATCGGACAGAGATAAGATTACAGGAAAGGTAAGAGTAGAGCTTGACGGTATCCCAGGGATGGAGGCGATAATAGTTGATGATATAATAAGTACTGGTGGCACAATGGTTGAATTAATTAAGCTCTTAAAGAAACGTGGGTTCCAGAAGATTTATGTAACATGTATTCATGCTCTACTAGTCGGAGACGCTGTCGATAAGATCTTTAACGCAGGTGCAGATAAGATAATAGCATCAGATACTATCCCGAACAAGTTTGCTGAATATAGTGTCGCTGGAATAATCTCAGAAGAATTAAAGAAAAGCTATGGATGAAACATATCTCTTCTTATTATCAGGATTAGATGTAGACTTACCTCTCGGTGAGATAAAAGCAGCCCTCTCCCTTCTTCATCCTGAGCATAAAATAATCAAAAGAGAAGGCAGAGTATTAATTGTAAGAACGTCAGGTAGAGTTGCAGAAGAAGTTGTGGAGAGAGCTGCATACACTAAGTTGTCAGCTCTATTATTGTTTGAAACAACGACAGATGAGAAGTACATACTATCCTCAATCGATACCTCGGTTATCAGGGATATAGTTCCACCTAATTCAACAATACTAGTGAGAGGAATAACTATTAATGGAGCAAACATTAGAAAAACAGATCTTGAAAAAAAGATTGGTAGCTTAATCATTGATGGCCTACTTAGTTTAAAAGTAGATTTGAGAAGACCAGACTATACAATAATCTTCATCGCTTCTCCAGAAAAAACATATATCGGAGTCCTCAAGAAGATTAAACCTAAGAGATTCTTCTACTATAGAGTAGCTGGACGGAGACTCTTCACTCTACCTTCTGCTATGCAGCCTGACCTATCTAGATGCCTCGTTAACTTAAGTAGAACCAGGATTGGTGGAAGAATATTAGATCCTTTTGCAGGAACAGGAGGTATAATGATTGAAGCAGCACTCTTAGGATACGAGGTCTACGGTATAGAGTTGAAGAAATGGATAGCTTTAGGAGCTCTAAAGAATCTAAAATATTATACCTCAAGCTCCGAGAACATAATCATAGGAGATGCAAGAAAACTAATGTTTAGAAGATGCTTCAATAGTATCGTAACAGATCCTCCATATGGTAGGTCAACTACGATCCCAGATTATTCTCTAATCAATCTATTAGAAACATTCTTCTACGAATCGCTGGAATGCCTAGAAGATAATGCATCAGTAACCTTAGTTACACCTGAAGAGATAAATATCGAAGATATCGCATTACATGCAGGTTATACTGTAGAGGAATCATATAAGGTAAGAATACATAGAAGTCTTGTAAGAAAGATAATGGTGTTTAGATGAGTACTCTAAGACTAACCTTCCTCGGTACAGGTGGAGGTACTCCAAGCATTCGTAGAGGACTCCCTTCTATCGCAGTAAATTATAGTGGAGAGCTGATCTTATTTGATTGTGGAGAATCAACTCAGAGACAGATGATGAAAGCTGGAGTAGGATTCAAGACAAAGTTTACTATATTTCTCACACATCTTCATGGAGACCACGTTCTAGGACTACCTGGGCTACTCTACACGCTCTCAATGCTAGATAGAAAAGAGCCTATAACAATCTATGGACCTAGAGGAGTAGAAGATTTCATAGAAATGATTCAGAAGACAAGATATGGAAAGATCCAGTTTGAGATAGAAGTTATAAGAACTAGAGAAGGATCAATCTATCAATCTAGAGAATATGAAGTAGTAGCTACTAGGTCTAGCCATACTATCGAGTCTTTCTGCTATATGTTTAGAGAGAAGAATAGAGCTGGAAAAATGAATATAGAGTTTCTTGAACAAATAGGCTTGCCTCGAGGTCCTCTATGGGGAAGACTTCAAAGAGGAGAAGCAGTAGAATGGGGCGGTAGAATAATAAGACCTAAGGAAGCTGTTGGACCGCCACGTCCTGGTAGAAAGATTATCTATACAGGGGATACTATGCCTGATGATAGAATTGCCGAGTTTGCAAGAGATGGAGATGTATTAATTCATGACTCGACATTCGATTCAAGCTATGAGATGGAGGCTGCAAAACAGGGACACTCAACTTCGAGGCAAGCAGCTGAGATCGCTAAAAAAGCTAGAGTAAAAAGGCTGTATTTATTTCATATAAGCCCTAGATATGAGAATAATTCAGATAAACTACTTCTTGAAGCAGTAAAGATATTTCCTGAAACATATCTTGCAGAAGACTTTCATACATATGAAGTCCCATACAGTGATTGATCTACTAATTTAAGCTAGTCATCCTACTCAGTTAGCCATTCAATTACTTTATCTACATCATTACTTTCTATCTCTATTCTTATAGGTGGTAGAGGTGACTCAGTAAAAGGCTCAGTAAAAGATGCTTGCCTTACATATGCAGCCTGCTTATTCATATAGAATACCAACTTACTATTAAGCTTAGACTGTCTTAGAATACTTCTCGCTGCAGCTCTAATCTTCCTACTTCTCAGCATATTCTTCAAGTTTTCTAGAGACTCTAACTTAGAGCCTTCCCCGACTACAACCTCTATATTCCCCTGAACTTGAACATGGAGATCAATATCTGGAAACAGGTTCTTGACAGCTTGAATAGTTTTCTCTCTACTCTCAGTTGGATATACCTCGGCTTCAATCTTAATCTTCATATACTATTCACAAATATGTAAGAAAAAGATGATAAAAATGTTTAACATTGAATAAGGATGCATCCTTTCATACTTTATCTAAACTAATCTTAGAGAAAATCTTAATAACCGAGAAGAGAAGAAAAATATAGATGATGTATCTGACCAGGCTGACCCAAACGGGGATGATCGAGATCTTGAGCGCTGAACCAAACTAATGATTATGATAAGTTTCCTTAAGTAACCTTAGGACATCCAATGCTCTGAGAAGCTGAGAGAAGAGGTTATCGCTCTCATAATACAGGACCCCCTCTATTAGTCGAAGGCTTAGCAAACTTAAACTATAAAGAAAAGAGAGATAGTTTCATCTTTAAGATTCTTATAACAAGTCTATCCACCGTAATGTATAAAGTTAGCGGGGGCTGGATTTGAACCAGCGTTCTCCGGGTTATGAGCCCGGCGGGTTAGCCCTGGCTACCCTACCCCGCTTTTATCCCTAAATACAATATTATGTGGAGGGTCTTAATATAGGTTACATTTTTCTTACAGCCTTAAATTTTCTCTCTAAATTTTTGAGGAATTCTATTTTACACTCTTCATAATTCATGCTCTTTACTTTTCTTGCTAGGTTTATCTCTTCTAATAGATGGGGGAAAAGATTTCCAGTTGTCGGTAGTTTCTCATCTTTACTTAGTAAGGAGACATAAACCAAGGATTGGGCGGCCATCAGTTTCTCGTATCCATCTAACTGCTGGTTTAACATATATGCTTTAGTTAGAGTATCGCCAGGATTCTCATCTAGCTCTAGGTTTAATAGTTTACATGCTTTCTCTAGTAAGTTAACGGTTTCTACTCTTACATTGTGTCTCTGTAAGAACAATGGTAGAAGTATGTGGAGGTATCCAGCTTCCACTATTATCTTTTCATCTTCTCGGAGTTCTGCAATCGCAGCCGCCCTCATATAATCTCTTAGCTTAAATCTTTCAGAATCCTTTCTAGCAAATTCTATAACCTTGTCTACTATCCTATCAAACTCTCCCTTCATTAATTCTTCTTGATACTCGATAAGTTTCCCAACAGCATCTCTCTCAACTTCAAGAACATTCTTGACTTCTGGATTACTGATATATTCTTTGAATTTTCCCACCTTTATAGATATATGTATTCTCTCTATTATATCAAGATAAGGCTCAATCTGAAGCACCTTCAGACCTTGATTATGTAGATTCTTTAAGAGGCAGGCTTGATGAAGAGTATACTGTGGAAAACTAGTATCAGAACTATTAACATATTCTTCTAGGCTGATAGATCCTTTTAAATATCTCTCCAATAGAAGATCGCTCGGTTCTTCTAAAACTAGAACGCTATATCTATCAGCTTCTTCTCTGAGAAGCTCTAAAAACTCCACTCTATGGGCTAGGAAGACAACCTTGACCTCCATAAACCCTCATCTATCTTACATACACCGTTAGCAAGCTCTCTCTACAATGATATTAATATTTCTAAAGATAAATTCTTTAAGTTAGAAGAATCTGAAGGTTATATCCTCTATCTTAATTAATCTCCCTGTAGAAGAAGATAATGAAAAAGCCAAGATGGATAAGAAGTTATGGATAGGTCTAGATGATACAGATTCAAGAAAAGGTGGATGTACAACCTATATCGGAGCAATACTTCTTAGAAGAATAAGAGATGAAGGCTACAACATAATAGGTTATCCCAGGCTGGTTAGGCTTAATCCAAATTGTCCATACAAAACTAGGGGAAATGCAGCCATAGCATTAGCTGTTGAAGCAGACAGTCCTGAGCCATTTGAAGATATTGTATCAAGCATAATTGAAGAATATGCTGAGCTTCAAGCTGTAGGAACAGATCCTGGAGCTGTATTACTACTTGGAGAACCTAGCTATGAATTGAAAGAATATTATTGGCATGTTGTTAGAGACCTATCTACAAAAGAGGAAGCTGAGAAAATTGCTAGACAGAATAAAGTTAGACTACTTGAATGGAATATGGGTCGAGGCATTATTGGGGCTCTCGCTGCCATAGGTGCTGATTTAACTAGAGATAAGACGTATGAATTGATCGCTCATAGGAAGAAGGAATACTGGGGAACCGTAAGGTCGTTTGACCCAAGAAGTGTATGGGAGATGGATAGAAGAACATATCCATTAACTTTCGATAATGTTGATAGAGAAACAGGAGAGATCAGAATTACACCTCATACTCCATGCCCAGTCCTTCTCGGTATTAGAGGGGTTACACCAAACATCCTAGAAGAAGCTTATAAGATGCTGACAATAAACGAGCCAGTGGAGTTTTACACCATCTTTGAAACTAATCAAGGAACGGATGCTCATCTACAATTAATGAGGATAAAAGATGTCAAGAACAATGTCTCAGCTATAATAGATGGAGTTGTAAAATCTAAGCCAAGATTTACCGTCGGCGGTCATGTATTCTTTACTTTAGGAGATGACACAGGAGAGATAACCTGTGCTGCCTACGAGCCAACAAAGAAGTTTAGACACATAATCATAGAACTGGAGCCTGGAGATAAAGTCACAGTATATGGCGCAGTAAAGAAGAAACCTCAAGGATTTACACTGAACCTAGAGAAGATACATATCAAGTCTCTAGTAGATTTAAAGATAGTTAAACCTCCTACATGCCCCATATGTAGTAAAAAGATGGAAAAAATTGATAAAACAAGATACTTCTGCAGAGACTGTAATGCTTTCTCTCGCAGCCCCGAGGTTATTAACATTGGGAGGAAGATTCTATGCGGTATTTATGAAGTGCCTCCTTCAGCTAGGAGACATCTATCTAAGCCTTTAGCTCTCACCAGTGACTACCAACATGGTTAAAGTACTTCGTACTTTATCCAACCTTCTTATCTTCCATGATATTATCTCTTTAAGTTTATCCATGTTCTCTGCTTCAACTTTCGCTATAATATCGTACACTCCGTAAACAACATAGGCTTCTTTCACATTAGCGATTTTTTTCAATTCTTGAAGTATCTCTTCTTCTGCTCCAATCTCCGTATTTATTAATACGAACGCTGAAGGCATACATTTTATTTCTTCAAAGGGATAAATAAACGCTTCTATTAATTATGTTACTCCTAAATCGGGCTTCTAGACTAATCTAGGAAGGTATTTAACATGATTCTATACTTCCATATTAAGGAATGGGAGAAAACACTAGGATAATCTTCGAGGAGTTATGCCCTAACTGTGGTGGTAGCATTGATGATATTAAGCTAAAGACGATAGGAGTATGTGGAGAGTGTCTACCAACTCCAGCATATAATCTTTCATCCTCAAACATAGCAGAAGCTCTTAGAAGAACTAAGAAACTAAGAGGGTATAGAATTATAGCTGAGGTCGAAGAATTCATGGAAAAATTTAGAGAGATATTTACAAAATCTACAGGTTTTAAACCATGGGCTCTACAAGAAGTCTGGGCTAGAAGAGTATTCCTTAAAGAGAATTTTACATTAAATAGAAAAATCTTGGTAACTCTTGTAGTTCCCCAGGATTATTCTTTTCCTTCCATTCTAGTTGTATTAAACTCTTCAAATCTATAACCT